>DASYZR010000103.1 GCA_035945995.1 bacterium | reverse complement strand
TACGACACCGCGTTCGACAAGTACGCCAACGACTGGGGCGTCGAGAACGCCGTCACGGTCCGCGTGGACCACATCCCGATCGACCAGCTGCCCGCCCGGCTCGCCTCCGAACTGGCTGCGGGCGCCGGGCACGATATCGTCCAGCATCATACACGGATTCTTGTATCTCAGTACCATCAGCAGCTGGTGGAGTTGAGCGACCTCGCGGGCAAGATCGGCAAGGCCAACGGCGGCTGGATCCCGATGGCCGACCAGATCGCCCGGGTCAACGGTACCTGGTACCTGCTGCCGGAATTCTACATCGCGCAGCCGATGCTGTGGCGAACCGACTTGTTCAAGCAGTTTGGGCTTAAGGAGCCGAGCACGTGGGAGAACGCTCGGATCGCCGGGCGCGTCGGCAAGAGCAAGACCCCGAAGCATGACACCGGCGTTCAGATCTCGCACTGCAACGATTCCGACCACGACTGGCGCGCGATCTTCTACGCCTTCGGCGTCAAGGAAACCGATCCCTCAGGCAAGGAGATCGCCTGGGATTCCAAGGAACTGCGCGTAGCGATGCGTTTCGGCAAGGCGCTCTACGACGAGTGCATGACCCCGCAAGTGCTGTCGTGGGACAACGTTTCCGACAACCGGTATCTCGGGTCAGGTGTGGCCATCTGGATCCACGACGCGATCTCGGCGTTCCGGTCGATCCAGAATGTCAACCCGGACCTCTACAAGAAGATCCAGGTGGCCGGGCCGTGGATCGAGCCGAAGGGCAGCGTCGGCCGGCCGACGCCGGTCGTCGACCCGGTCGCGATGGGCATTTGGAAGTTCTCGAAGAACCAGGCCGCGGCCAAGGCGTTCCTCGAAAAGTACATCGCGGACGTCAAGTTCAGCGCCACCGAGAGCAAAGGCTACAACATGCCGATGCTCAACAAGTGGTACACGAAGCCGATGGTCGTGTTGGGCAGCGACCCGACGGTCACGTACCTGCAGGACATGGGCAAGTACGCGCTTATCGGTGGTTATCCCGGGCCTTACACCGCGGCCGTGGCCGAAGTGTTTGCGACGTTTGTCGTTCCCGACATGATGACCCGGTACGTCCAGAGCAACGATTTGGAAGGGTCGATCAAGTGGGGTATGGGTCAGATCAAGAGCATTTACGCGAAGTACAAGTAGCCTGGCACCGGTTGCCGGGAGGGCGGGTTCGCACCGCCCTCCCGGTGCGGCCGACCTGCCGCCGAGATAGGTAGAAGACAATGCCGGATGCCGAAGCGATCATCACCCGCCCGGCCGTGGTGCGCCATCGCGCCTTTACGGCCGAACGGCTGCGGTTCGGGTACTCGCTGCTCGCGCCGGCCGTCATCTACATGGCGGTGCTGGTCGGCGTCCCGTTCTTCTTCTCCCTGTATCTGGCGTTGAGCGATGCGACGGTCGCCGGCACGTCCGCCAACTACGTCGGGCTGTCGAACTTTGTCGCGGTGTTGTCGGACTCGACGATCCGGCAGGCGCTGCGCAACACCATTGTCTTCACCGTGGTCGCCGGTATCTTCAAGGGCATTCTCGGAACGCTGCTCGCCTTTCTGCTCGTGCAGGAGGTGCGCGGAAAGAAGCTCATCCGGTCGCTCATCGTAATCCCGTGGACGCTGCCGGTGGCAATCAGCGCGCTTGCCTGGAAGTGGATGTACGATCCGCAGTTCAGCGCCATCAATTACGTCGGCACCCGGCTGCACCTGATCCAGGGCTGGCCGAACTGGCTCGGCGACAACACACTCGCGGGGATCGCCGTCATCTCGGTCAACGTCTGGCGTGGGTTTCCCTTCGCCGCGATCGTGTTGATGGCCGGAATGTCGGCCGTCCCGCTCGAGCTGCTCGACGCGGGCAAGGTCGACGGCGCCAACTTCTTTCTGCGCTACCGGTACATCGTCATTCCGGTGATCGCGCCGATTCTGCTCGTGGGGCTCCTCTTCGATACGGTGTTTACGCTCTCCGACATCAGCATTGTATACCTGCTCACGCTTGGCGGTCCGATGGGCGCGACCGAGATCCTTCCGACGAAGGCCCTCGAGGTCGGTATCCAGGCCGGGGCGCTCGGCCGCGGGGCCGCCATCTCGCTCATGCTGTTCCCGATCTTGCTGCCGGTCGTCTACCTGCTGCTGCGGAATCTCCGGAGGCGCGAGACACTGTGACCGCCGTCCGGGGCCACGCGCTCCCGCTCGACAAGATCGGGCTGGTGGCGGCCGGCGCCCGTCGCGCGAAGGCGCGGTCGCTCAGGCGGCACCTGCTGGTCTACCTCGGGCTCGCGCCGTTCATCCTCATCGCTGTCTTCCCGGTGGTGTGGATGGGCATTACCGCGTTCAAGACCGACGCCGACCTGGTGAACCCGACCGTTTTTCCGTTCTGGTTCCATCAGCACCCGACGTGGGAGCACTTCGCCTACCTCTTCCAGCACACGTACTACGGGGACTGGATCACCAACACGATGGTGATCGCCGCCTGCGTGTCGCTGATCACGCTGCTGGTAGGCGTCCCCGCCGGCTACGCGCTCGCGCGGGTCGGGCTGCCGGGCTCGGAGAACATGGGCATCGGCATTTTTCTCGGGTACCTCATCCCGCCGATCCTGCTGTTCATCCCGCTGTCCCGGGTCGTCGCCATGACGCACATCATCGACACGAAGTGGGCCCTCGTGCTCATCTATCCGACGTTCACGATCCCGTTCTGCACGTGGCTGCTCAGCGGGTTCTTCAAGACGGTGCCGCCGGAGATCGAAGAGGCCGCCCAGGTCGATGGCTGCGGACGGCTCGGGGCCTTGATCCGGACGGTGCTGCCCGTGAGTCTCGCCGGCATCCTCACCGCCGTGATCTTCGCGTTCACGCTCACAATGCAAGACTTCCTGTACTCACTCGTGTACGTGTCGGTGTCCGATCAGAAGCCGGTGCCGCTCGGCGTGGCCACGGACCTCATACGCGGCGACGTGTACTATTGGGGGTCGCTCATGGCGGGCGCGCTTCTCGTGGGGGTGCCTGTCGCCATTCTCTACGTCTTCTTCCTCGACAACTTCATCTCGGGGATCACCAGCGCGGCCGTCAAGTAGCGGGATGCTCCGGCTCTACGCCGACCGGCTGATCGACGGGACAGGCGGCGTGTCCGCGCCCGGCGGTCTCTTGATCGACGGCGATCGCATCGCCGCCGTGGAACGGTCCGTGAGCGAGCCGGAGAGCGCCGTAGCCGGCCCGGGCGGCGCGCGCGCCGGAGCCGCGCCCGGAGTCCTGCGCATCTCGCTGCCCGGCTGCACGCTGCTTCCCGGGTTCATCGATTTCCACACCCATGCCGGCATCGACACGCGCCGAGGCGCCCTGCTTGCGCAGGCGCATGAGCCGCCGCCGGTCGCCGCGGGCAACGCGCTCGGCCGGCTGCAGGACGATGTGCGCGGCGGCGTCACCACCGCGCGGCTCTGCGGCGACCTCGGCGGCCTTGACCTGCGGCTTCGCGCGGAGATCGACGCCGGACGGATCGTCGGGCCGCGCCTCGTCGTGGCCGGCCGCGCCATCAAGTCGCCGCGCGGGGGCGGAGGCGCCATCGCCTCGGTCATGACAGATGACCCCGGAGAGATTGCCCGCGCGGCCGAAGCGAATATCACCGACGGGGTCGATTTCGTCAAGTTGTTCGTTTCCGACGGCGTCGGCGATCCGTCGCGCGAGCCGACCGCCTGCTACTATGGCGAAGCGCACGTGGCGGCTGCGGTGCGTCCCGCACACGCCGCGGGGCGCCGCGTCGCGGCGCATCTGCTCGGCGGGCCCGGCGTGGCGGAGGCGATCGGCGGCGGGCTCGATGTGATCGAGCACGGATGGTTTCTGACCGACGCCGATCTCGACCTGGCGGCGCGGCAGGAGACGCTGCTCACCTTGACGCTCGGCGTGCTGTGCGGTCCGCACGGCCGCGCCTTCGGCGACCCCTCGTCGGGGGAGACGGCCCGTCTAGCCCGGCTCGGCGAGGCGGCGCGGGAGACGGCGCGAAAGGTCATCGCGCGCCGGGTGCGCTACGTCGTCGGCACGGACGCGGTGCACGGCCATTTACCCGATGAGGTTGCATGGGCGGTGACGCTCGGCGAGACGCCCATGCGGGCCATCCAGGCGGCCACGGCGTGGCCGGCCGCCGCACTCGGGATGGCCGACAGGCTCGGCACGCTCGAGGTTGGCAAGATTGCGGACGTCATCGCGGTCGACGGCGACCCGCTCGCAGACACCACGGCGCTGGGACGCGTGCGGCTGGTCCTGCGCGGGGGCCGTATCGTCTATCACGCAGGAGGCCTCGTCACGGAGGGCGAGTGAAAGTGACCACGGTGGGCGTGATCGGGCTCGGTGAGATGGGACTGCCCATGGCGCGCCGGCTCCGCGGCGCGGGATTTCACGTTCTCGGCCGTGATGTTGACGATAAACGCGCGCGCGAACTCGCTACGTTCGGCGGTGAGATCGTGCCGTCGGCAGGGGACGTCGGTGCCGGCTCGGACGTCACGATCGTGATGGTGCGGACGCCCGTTCAGGCTGAAGCCGTCGTGCTGGGCGAGGGCGGCGTGCTCGAGCGCGCGCGGCGGGGAACGCTGCTGATCGTGATGAGCACGGTCGGTGTGCCCTGTATGCGCCGTCTCGCGGACGCCGCGCGCCGGCGCGGTCTCCGGTTCCTCGATGCGCCGGTGAGCGGGGGACGCGCCCGCGCGGAAGACGGCACGCTCACCATTATCGTCGGTGGCGCCGCGGCCGACGTCGAGGCGGCGCGCCCCCTGCTTGCCGCTATGGGCACGCAGATCGAGCACGTCGGCGAGGCGGGCGCCGGGACGACGGTCAAGATGGCCAATCAAGTGTTGCTGACCGTGAGCCTGCTCGCCGCGCGGGAGATGGCGGACCTCACGGGCGCGGCCGGACTGGCCGCTGAAGCGGTGTGGAACGTCCTCCGTACCTGTACCGGGACGACGTGGGTCGTCGAGCACTGGCCGGTCGTCCGCGAGTGGATCGAGGGCTATCGGCCCGGCACGTCGCTCGATATTCTGGTGAAGGACACCGGCCTGGCGCTTGACACGGCGCGCGAGGCAGGCGTGTCCGCGCCCGTGCTCGGTCTGGTCTCGCAGCTCATCGTCGGGCTTACCCACGACCTGGACGCGTCGACCCGCGGCCGCCTGTGAACGCGGAACACAGGACCGGCCGGGCGCCGATATCGCCCTAACCCGCGGCTGTTACCTTCGTCGTATTCGGCCGCATCACCGTTTGGCGCCCAGCCGCACCGCGTCGCGACCCCGACGTCAACGCCGCTTATCAAACTCCGGTGGGCGGGGCGTCTAGGAGGCGCTCAGGCCCCTTCAATCATGGCGGCCGTCAGGCCCCGGGTGTAGGTCCGGGCAAGCAGCGCCGCGATCAGGAGCACCGGCAGACCGCCGGCGTTGATCCCCGCCACCACGCTCAGGTCCTCCAAGCTGACGTTCATCGTCGCCATCCCGGCCGCGATCGTCTGGTGCCACTGATTGGGCAGGAACACGCCGGCCAGCATGAAGTCGCTGCTCATCACTCCGAGGGCGAAGAGTCCCGCGGCCACCAGCACCGGCCAGCTGATCGGCAGCACGATCCGGGTGAACGCGGTCCACCGGCCGGCGCCTTCGATGTAGGCCGACTCCTCGATCTCCGGCGCGAGCTTCTGGAAATACGCCGACAGCAGCCAGACGCAGAACGGGATTGCCAGCATCGGATACGTCAGGACGAGCGACAGCAGACTGTCGTCCAGGTGGAGCCGGAACACCACCTGAAACAGCGGCAGGAACAACAGCGTTTGAGGAACCAGAAACGTCGCGAGCATCGCCCGCCGCCACCACTGCCACCCGGGCGGCCGCAGGCGCGCGAGCGCATAAGCCGCCGCCAGGCTGGTCCCGAGCACGAGGACGAGCGCAACGCTGAAGACGATCGCCGTGTTGAGAGCCCAGTGGAGGAACGGCACGGTGTGCCGCGTCATGCCGCCGCTGGTGACCCATTCCTCGTCCTCGAACAGGCCGTTGTACCATTCGAAGCTCGTCTGCCGAACGTACAGCGGGTTGCCGAACTGGTCTTCATTGACGGTCTTGAGCGATTCCACTGTCAGCATGTAGATCGGGAAGATGCTGTACGCCGCAAGGAGGGCGAGCAGTAGGCCGTGGAGCACCCGGCCGAGACGGCGACGCCGGCGCCTCCCGCCGGCTAGTCCCGCATCGGGGCGGTGCCGCCTCACGTCTGTCCCTCCTCAAGGGGCTCGAACAGGCGGAAACATATGAGGAGAATCGCGATCAACGCGGGGAGGAGCACCAACGACTCCGCGGCCGCCTGCCCCCACAGCCCGCCGTTCAGGGCCAGCTGGATCGCCTGGGTCCAGACGATCGGATAGACGTCGCGCTGGCCGGATTGCATCCACAGGTTGCTCAAGTCGCCGACCGCGCTCGTCAGAGTGAGGAACGCCGCCAGCGCGAGGAACGGCCGCAGGATGGGGACCGTCACCATCCAGAACATCTGCCATCCGCTCCGGGCCTCGAGGGCAGCGTACTCGAAGAGCTGATCGGGAATCCCGTTGCGGGCGGCCAGGAGAAAGATGCCGACAAACGAGCCGCCCCGCCAGACGTTCAAAAGGACCACGCTGATGAATCCCCACGTGCCGTAACCTAAGGCGTTATCGAAGAAAAGCCGCAGGTGCGCCATGAAATTGGCGTAGGAGGCGGGAATCGGCGGAATCAGGAACCAGAACCAGCCCACCTCCGCGGGACCGGCCGGATAGGCCCACGGCAGGAACGCCGCGATGAACGCGAGTGTACGTCCCGGGAACGGATGGGCGAGGCCCATACCCATCGCGATCCCGACCGCGAGCTTCAGGATCGTCGTGATCACGACGTATCCGAGGGTATTGGCGGCCGCCCCCCAGAACCCCGCGTCGGCCAGCAGCGCCATGTAGTTGCCCGCGCCAACGAAGCGCGTGACCGGCTCGGCGACGGACCGGCTCGTCAAGCTCGTCCACACCTGCCAGCCGAGCGGATAGGCGACGACGCCGAAGACAAGCAGGGCGGCGGGAGTAAGCAGCAGATAGGCCAAGCGGATCTCTTGACGCCGCCTGGGTTCGATGTGGTTCTTCTGGGGTGGGGCCGCGGTCCGCGACCCGGAAACGGCGGCCATAGCCTGCGACATCGGGCCGTTGTTCCCGCCATCGCCGCGAAACTCCTTGCCGGTGTGGCCACCTCAGTCCGTTACCCGACGGCGGTCACGGCGGCCCGAGCACGGGCGGCCCGGCCCCGGTGGACAGAGCCGAGCCGCCGTGATCTAATTTCGCCGTGCGACGGGTCTCGATCAGGCCGTTTCGGTCGGGCGGACGGCCCACACCTCCCGGCTCCGGGCGCGGCTGTTGGTGGCGAAGAACACGCCGCCCGCCACGAGCCAGGCCCCGGCCGTGATGATGGAGATGAGCGCCGCCGTGCGCGTGTCGCCGCCGCCCAGAATGCCGAGGTAGATGACGGCGAGGAGCATCCCGATGTTGGCGACGACGCCGAGGAGCGGCACCAGGACGTGCTTGACCGTCCTGGCCTGCGGCGCCCGGCGAAACGCGATGAACGCGACGAAGTTGGTCAGGCCGTAGAGCAAGAACGTCCCGATGTTCGACAGGAACGTGATCGCGGTCAGGTTCATGATCGAGAGGACGCCGAACCCGCCGATGACGGCGGATACGATCGCCATGAGCCACAGGCCGAAGTGCGGGGTGGCGTACCGTCCGTGGAGCAGGCCGAGAATCGCCGGCACTTCCTCGTCCCGGCCCATGGCAAAGGTGAGCCGGACCCCGGTGTTCATGCAGGCGAGCGTCGTGCCGAAGACGGCGATCGCCACCGTCAACGCGATCACGAGCAGCAGCGCGAAGCCGATCCCGCCCAGCATCGTGTTGCCGAGGCTGCGGACCATGTCGCCGATCGGCGCGGACGAGATGCCGGCCGCGTCGTAGCCGGTGAGGAGCTTGCCCTTGGCGTCCTTGAGCGCGTAGGCGGTGTTCATCCACGCGCCGGTGGCGAAGTACTCGAAGAGGTAGGCGATGAGCCCCTGGATGATCAGCGAGAGGATCACGCCCCGGCTGACGAAGCTGGGGTGCAGGGCCTCGGCGCTCAGCGCGGTCGCCGACTCGAACCCGACGAGGAGCAGAATCGCGACCGTGGCCTGGAAGAGGACGTGGCTGAGGTTATGGGGCAGAACGACGTTCGCGAGATTGGGGTGCACGAACGTCACGTGCGGTCCGCCGAACCGGTAGCTCAGCGCGAGGACGGAGATCAGGACCAGGGCCGCGATCTGGATCACGTTGACCAGGAGACTCGCGAGCGTCGAGCCGCTGATGCCCCGGTAGGCGACGTAGGCCGTGGCGAAGGAGAAAGCGACCGCGATCCCCACCTGGGCCGCGGGCGGCAGGTTGATGTTGGACAGCCCGAGGATGTAGACGATCATGGTCGCCATCATCGCGACCATGACGCCGGGATAGACCCAGTAGTACAGGTGGGAGATCCATCCGACGACGTACTTGGCGAGCCGCGCCCAGCGGTGGAGCGTGGACTCTTCCTTGTCGAGGAACGCCTTTTCGGCGAAGTAGTACGACGACCCGGTGCCGGCGTTCGGGTACAATTCGCTGAGCATCGCGTAGGAGATCGCCGTGAGGAACGCGAGCACGAGCGCGAGCGCGAGCCCCGGCCAGATGTCCATCGCCGTCGACGCGCCGGCCGCGTCGACCTGCGAGGCCTGCACCTGGTAGGTGATCCAGAGAAACGCTCCCGGCGCGATGAGGGCCATCGCGTTGACCGTCACGCCGGTGAGCGTCAGGCTTTTTCGAAACCCGGTCTCCGACGACATCGTCACCCTCCTGGGCACGTCGCCCCCCGGGCAGGGAGGCAGAATGGTCTGTGACTACGGGCTGCGCCGGGGCAGCGGGGGGCGTCGAAGCCGCCTGGAAGCGCGTGACGCCGAGCCCATGGGCTCGGCGTCACGGCCTCGCGGTGCACGTCCTGGTGCGATCCTTGCCCAGGATTATCCCAGACCCCGCGGCCCGGTGTCAAGACGTTGTTGCGACCCGGCGCAATCGGTGAAGAATTCGTTGTCGGCGGTCGGAATGATGATGCCGCCGGTCGCGTTAGACTCAGAGTAGCGGGCAGCCCCTCGATTGGGCGGGGGAGCCTGTGCAGGCACTCCACCGAAGGGGGAATGTTTGATGGCCGACGTGACGATCACGCCGCTCGACAACGGACCCTACCTCGTGAAGGGGCCCGTGAAGATCATCGATGCGCAGGGCGGCGTCTTCGAGGTCAAGAAAGAGACGGTGGCGCTGTGCCGTTGCGGTGGTTCGACAACCAAGCCGTTCTGCGACGGCACGCACAGCAAGGTCGGGTTCGCTGCGGCCAACCGCGCGGTGCGCGGCGACTGACGTTGCCCGCGGCCGCGCGGCCGTGTTAAGATAGGGGTGGGCCGCGACGCCCCCGCCCGGACGGGCGGGGGCGTCGTCGCATCTCAGGGGGGTTCGGCCGTGGACACATCATCCCGCGTCCGGGTCTTGCTCGTTGACGATGAAGCGCTCATCCGCATGGGGCTGCGGGTGATGCTCCGGGAGCTCGGCTACGAAGTGGCGGGGGAGGCCGCCGACGGCCACCAGGCCGTCGCCAAGGTCACCGAGCTGGCCCCGGACGTTGTCATCATGGACATCAAGATGCCTGGGATGGACGGCCTCGAGGCGACGCGGCGCATCATGGCGACCCATCCGGTCCCGATTATCGTGCTCAGCGCCTACAATCAACAGGGCCTCGTGGCGGAAGCCGCCGATGCCGGCGTCTTGGCCTACCTCATGAAGCCCGTGCGCGAAGCCGAGCTCCAACCCGCGATCGAGGTCGCGCGCGCCCGTTTCGCGGAGCTCGCGTGGCTGAGGCGGCGCCCGCCCGGCGCCGGGGAGGCGGACGCCCCGCGAGTCGCCGAAGCGACGCGCCGGCTCGCGGAGCGCTACCGGCTGTCGGCGGACGACGCGGCGGCGCGCCTGCGCCGGCTCGCGAAAGCCTCCGGCCGCACGATCACCGAGGTGGCGGATGCGATCGTTGCTCTCGACGAGCCGTAGCGCCGCCGTGGAGATGCTCGAGATCGGGGCCGCCACGGACGCCGGTCGCGTGCGTCCCAAGAACGAAGATGTCCTGCTCTGGGAGATCCCCGAGGATCGCGAGCTCCGGACCGGCCGCGGCGCCCTGTTGATCGTGGCGGACGGTGTGGGCGGATACGGCGGCGGCGCCGTCGCGAGCGCCGAGGCCGCGCACACGGTGGTCCAAGAGTATTACCTGCACCGGCGCGGGGATGCCGGCCGGGCGCTGCGCCGCGCGGTGGAGCAGGCGAACCTGCACGTCTATACGATGCGTCTCGGCCACCCCGACCTCGCCGGGATGCAGACCACCCTCACCGCGCTCGCGATCGGCGACGGGCGGTACCGGGTCGCGCACGTGGGAGACTCGAAGGCGTGGCTGCTCCGGGGCGGCGCGCTGCTCCGGCTCACCCGCGATCACACCATTGTCGAGGAGATGCGGCGGATCGGTCTCGTCGACCGCGCCGGCGCCGACCGGCACCGCCACCGGCATCTGCTCACGCGGACCATCGGCGGCGATGCGATGGTGCGTGTGGACGTGTCGGCCGGCTCCGTGCAGGCGGGCGACTGCTTCGTGTTGACCACCGACGGCCTCTACGAGCACCTGACGCCGGAGGACGTACGGGACGCGTTCACGACCCTGCCTCCGCCCGCGGCGGCGCAGGCCTGTGTCGATGACGCGAACCGCCGCGGAGGGTATGACAACCTGACCGTCCTCGGCGTGCGCCTCGGCGGATAGCCGCGCAGCGCCCGCCCAACGGGGTGCGATGCCGGCTCCCGGCGACCACGTCGGCCACTATCGAATAGAACGCCCGCTCGGCCGGGGCGGCGAAGCGGCGGTCTTCGAGGGCCGCGACGCCATCGACGGCCGCCGCGTGGTGCTCAAGTTCCTGGAACCGTCGCAACTCGGCGACGTCGCCGCCTTCGAGCGGATGCGGCGTGAGGTCGCGATCGGCCGGACGCTCGACCATCCCGGCGTGCCCCGGCTGCTCGAGGCCCACGAGGACGCACGCCCGCCGTATCTCGTTCTCGCCTATGCGCCGGGACGGTCGCTGCGGGAGATCCTCGACCGCGAAGGGCGGCTGCCTCTTGCGCGTGCGCTCGCGATCGCGGGCAGCCTCGCCGACGTGATCGCGTACTGCCACGCGCAGCACGTCTACCACCGCGACCTCAAGCCGGAGAATATTGTCGTCGGCGACGACGGCCGCGTGTCGATCATCGATTTCGGAATTGCCCTGCTCGACGGCGCCCCCCGGGTGACCTGGCGCGGGTTTTCGGGCCTGGTCGGCACGCCCGAGTACATGGCGCCTGAGCAGATCCGTGGGGAGCGGGGCGGTCCCGAAACTGACGTCTACGCCGCCGGCGTGATCTTGCACGAGATGCTCGCCGGCCGGCCGCCCTTTCGCAGCACGAATCCGCTGGCCACGATGTACCAGCATCTCAACATGGCCGCCGAGCCGCTTGCCCGGCTGCGGCCCGAGGTGCCGCGGTCCGTGGCCGCGATCGTGGCCCGCGCGATGCGGCGCCGGCCGGCCGAACGCTTCGCCGACGGCGGCGAGCTGCTGGCGGCGCTGCGCGCGCCCGACGGCGTCGACGCGGGCATTCTGGAGCGGCCCGATCCTCCGGTCGGCTCGCCGCTCCGCGAGGGGCTCACGCGGCATCCGCTCGCGCTGCTGGGGTTGATCGCGCTCGGCACCGCGGTCCTCGTGCTGCTGGCGGAACTGCTGCTTCGGCGGTAGCATCCGGCGCCGAGCGGCGTCCGGTCACCGTGTGAGGAGCTCACGGGTCGCATCCGCGTCCCAGCGCCGCGGGAATCGCTGGGCGGCAACGTCGACGAAGCCCGGGAGCATCCGGCGAAAGGTGCCCCGCCAGAGGAGCACGGCGCGCACCCGCCCGTCGCCGAGAGCCGCGATGAGGGCGTCGGGGCTGAGCCCGCCGGCTCGCACGCGCGTCTCGGACGTATCGCAGAAGGCGGCCGGCACGGCGCGTCCCGCCAGCAGCGGGACTATCGGATCGTCGGCAATCACCAACCCTCCGGCCGGCACGGCCTCCCGTGTGCGCACGACCGCATCCCGCAGCAACGCGGAGGACGCGGGACGCAGGGCCGCGGCCGTTCTCGCGAGGGCCGCAATCCAGACGACGATCAGCAGCGCGGCCGCCACGCGCGTGCGCAGGGCCGGGGGCGCCGCGGAGACCCCAGGACGCGAATCGCCGCCGGTCGAGACGACGGATTCCACGCCCAGCGCCGCGAGGAGCGCAAGCGGCGAGACGAGGATCCCGAGATGATGCGGCCACGCAGGGCGCAGGAGGAAGAGGAGCAGGAGGTCCGCCCCGAGCCATGCCGCGGCGAGGCGGTGTGCGGCGGCCGTCCGGAGTGCCACCCTCGGCGCCCCGGGTTCGGCCGGCGGGCCGCCCGCGGGATGCGGCCGCAGGAAATTCCCGAGGGCCACGAGCCCGAGGGCCGCGAGCAGCCAGTTGGCGGCGGCGAACCCGGCGAGGAACGACGCGGGTCGCGCCGGATCAAGCATGGTCGCGCGCGCGACCGCCCCATGAAACACCACCGCCTGCATCCACATCTCGCCGGGCGGGGTTCCGGTCCATAGGACGGTCGCGGCCATGGCGGTCACGGCGCCGATTGCGGCCACGGCGGCGCGCGCCACTAGGTTCCGCCGGCGCGCCGTTCCGTCTCCCGCCGCGGCGGCCGCGGCGAGTGGTGCGACGCACGTCACCGCGGTCAGCTTGGTCATGACGGCCAATCCGGCCGCCGCCCCCACGAGACCCCAGAGCGCCGCATGCGCCGCGCGCTGCCCGCGCGACGTGCCGGAGTGCTGCGCCGCCATCACCCCGAGCGCGACGGCCAAGGCGGCCAGCGCTTCGGACGGAGCTTCCATCTGCACCGTATGCGCGGCTTCGACGAACGCGGGGGCCGTGACGGCAATGCCGAGCGCCCATACCGCCGCACGAGGACGGGTTCCGCGCGCCGCCGCGGCGGCCAGGGCGGCGAGCCACAGGACCGAGAACGCGATGACGACGCCGCGGGCTGTGGCCAGCGAACTGCCGAATGCGCCAAAGGCGCGCGCGAGCACGCCGACGAGAAGCGGTGGCTGACTGAGAAAGACCGCGGAATAGAGGCGCGCTCCGGATGCGGCCGCGACCGCGCTCTCGGCGTACACGCCTTCGTCGTAGTCGTACCGGGCGGGATAGGGGGCCGCCGCGGTGATCCATGCCTGCCACAGCGCATGCGCGCCCACAAGCAGCACCACGATCAAGATGGCGACCTTGGTCTCGGATCCTGCACCGCGCGCGGCGTTCATCGGCTATCAGGCTACCATCAACGTGAAACGGCGGACAACCGTCCCAACCCGGCCGCATCGGGGTTGACAGGTGCAGGCGGCGGGTGGAGAATATAGGTGAAAAGCCTTCCGGCACGATCGCATCGGCAGGCAACCCGGGAAGCGAGGAGGCGGGACGATGCGAGCAAGAACGCGTCGGTCACGTCGGAACACGGCTACGGCCCGGGAGCGGCCACCGAAGCAGTAACGGAGCGGCGGTCGAGTTTTCCGGCCGCTCCAGCGAACCCCTCGTTACCCTCCAGCCACGGGGATGCGTCCCCACAGAGGCGACTTGAACGTCGCGGAGGCGAGGAGCGGGGGTAGGACACGAAAGTATTCGAGGCCGGCGGCGCGTAACGCACCGCCGGCCTCGCGCCATGTCCCCCCTCCGCGGGCAGGGACGGCCTGCTCGCGGCCGAACCGATCCTGCTGTGTGTGCTGCCGCCGCCGGCCCCCACGGCCGGCATCTGTACCACCGCCGGACGTGGCGGCAGTTTTTCCGCGTCATGGGCCCCGGCATTGTCTCCGGGGCGTCCGACAACGATCCCGCCGGCATCGTCACGTACATCCAGATAGGCGCCACAACGGGATTTGGTCTGCTGTGGCTGATGGCACTGTCCACAATCATGATGTATTACCTGGAGGAGATGTCCACCCGGCTCGGGGTCGTGGCCAAGCAGGGCATCGCACGAATTCTCCGCACCCACTACGGGCCCGCCGTCGCGCTGATCGTGGTCGTTCCGCTCTTGGTTTCGAACGTCATCTCGATCGGCGCGGATCTGGCCGGCACGGGCGCCGCGCTCGAGCTCGTGACGGGTCTCGCCTGGGAGTGGTGGGTTCTCCCGATCAGCCTTGCGCTCGGCGTGATGCTCGTCTATGCCAGCTACCGGATGGTTAGCCGGTTCCTGCTGCTGATCACGCCGCTCTTCTTCCTCTATGTCATCGAGGGGTTCATCGTGCATCCCAATTGGGCCGCGGTGGTGCGGGACACGCTGCTGCCGCCGATCCGGTTCACGCCGAGGTACTTCGCGGCCGCGCTGGGACTGCTGGGCGCGACCCTGACGCCCTACATCTTCTTCTGGCAGACCACCGAAGAAGTGGAAGGTCGCCGCACGGTCAAGGACCTGGACGCGGAGGCGGCCGATGTGGCGGTCGGGATGGCCTATTCCAATCTGATCTGCTACTTCATCATCTTGGTGGCGGGCGTGGTGCTGCTGGGACACCAGGCCGGCATCCGCTCGGCGGCCGAGGCCGCGGCGTCGCTGCGGCCCATCGCCGGTCCCGCCGCCGGCACGATCTTCGCCGTGGCGATCGTGGTGAGCGGCATCATGTCGATCCCGGTCATGGCGGCCTGCTCGGCGTACGCGCTGGCGGAGGCGTTCGGCTGGGTCGAGGGCCTCGACAAGAAGGTGTGGCAGGCCCGTGGATTCTACGTCGTGCTCGGCGGGGCCCTCGCGGTGGGCGCGGCGATCGCGCTGTTCCGGATTCCGCCGGTAACCCTCATGTTCTGGTCGCAGGTATTGAACGGCTGGCTGCTCGTTCCGTTGTTCATCGTCCTGCTGTTGCTGTCGAGCGACCGGCGCATTTGCCGCGGCCATGTCAACGGGACCGCATCGCTCGTCGTGGGCTGGGGGACAACGCTCCTGACGCTCGCGCTGGCGCTGCTGAGCCTCGGGCAACTGGCGACCCAGGCGCATTGAGGCCCCGGTGACCGCTGCGCCGGTGCGGCCGCCGCGCGCGTCTGCGGCGCTTCGCGTCCTCACCCTGACCACGCTGCAGCAGGCGGGGTTGACCACGATCCGCTTCGGCCTGCCGGTCCTGGCGCCGTTCTGGCGCGAGGCGTTCGGCCTCTCGCTCGCGCAGGTCGGCATCCTCTTCGGCGCGTTCGATCTCGGCGCACTGCTCCTGTTTCTGCCCCTCGGCCTCCTGGCGGACCGGTGGGGCGAACCCCTGGTGCTGACCGCCGGTGCGCTGTTCACCGCCGCGATGGCGGCGGTGGTCGCGAGCGCGCGCGGGTTCGGCGCGCTCGCCGTCCTGCTCTTCGTGGCCGGGCTCGGCTATGGGAGCGGTCAGACCGCGGGCACGAAGGCCGTCGCGGCGGCGTTTGGACCGCGCGGCCGCGGCACGGCGATGGGCATCCGCCAATCCGGGCTGCCGCTCGGCGGCGTGATCGCCGCGCTCCTGCTGCCCCCGCTCGCGGCCGTCTATGGGTGGCGCGCCGCAATCCTCGGTGCCGCCGTCGTGTGCGGGCTCACAGGGTTGCTCTGCGCGGCCGGCCTGCGCGATGTCGGCGGAGACGCGGACGGTCCCGCAGACGGCCGCGGTGAACCGGGTGTCCGCGGCGGGCGGCTCGGCGGCCGCGTGCGTGCCATCCTCGCGAATACGGGCATCCGGCGCACGACGATCGTCGCGATGCTGCTCGTCATCGGCCAGTTCTGTTACCAGGGCTACCTGGCGCTCTACATGGTCGACCGTTTCGGGTGGAGCAAGCACCTCGCGACGGCGCTGTTGCTGGCGGTGCACGGCGGCGGGATCGTGGGACGGCTGGGGTGGGGCGCCGTGTCCGACCGCCTGCTCGGCGGGCGGCGGACGCCGGCGTATGCGTGGTGCGCGGCGTTGTGCGCTGTCTTTCCGCTGGCCCTCCTGGCGATGCCCCGGCCCGTGCCCGTCGTCGTGGCCGCGGCGGTGGCGGTCGCCGGGGGGCTCCTGTTGCTCGGGTGGAACGGCCTGTTCAACACCCTGATCATGGAAGAAGCCGGGGCGCACGGGGCGGGCGCCGCGATGGGGATCAGCATGACGATGCTGTACGCCGTCACGTTCGTGACGCCCCCGGCCTTCGGCTGGTTCGTCGAGCGGACCTCGTACGCGGCCGCCTGGGCCGCGCTGGCCGGCGTCGTGGCCTTCGGCTACGCCGTGGCGCGCCGCGTCCCCGAACCGGGCGCGTAGACGGACAGGATACGGATTCGCGAGGACGGAAGTAGGAGGCGCTGCCCGACACGTTCCCGAGGGAGTGGCGGATGTCACAGCCCGGTCGTCGTGTCGATTACTACGGTATCGAAGAACTGTTGACCGAAGATGAGCGGCTCACGCGCGATACGATCGCGCGCCTGGTCGACAAGGAGGTGCTCCCGGGCATCGGCCGTGCCTGGTTGGCCGGCGACTTCCCGCGCGATGTGATCGCCTCGCTCGGGGCGCTGCGGGTGTTCGGCGCCAACCTCCCCCAAGAGTACGGCTGTGCCGGCGTGAGCAACGTGGCCTACGGGCTCATAATGCAGGAACTGGAGCGCGGGGACAGCGGCGTGCGGTCGTTCGCCTCGGTCCAGGGCGCGCTCGTCATGTATCCGATCTACGAGTTCGGCAGCGAAGAGCAGCGGCGCCGCTGGCTGCCGGCCATGGCGGCGGGGGAAAAGCTCGGCTGCTTCGGCCTGACCGAGCCGACGGCCGGCAGCGATCCGGCGGCGATGCAGACGCGGGCGCGGCGGCGTCCGGGCGGCTGGGCGCTCACGGGGACCAAGATGTGGATCACGAACGGGTCCCTGGCCGACGTGGCGCTCGTCTGGGCGAAGGACGACGACGGCGTGATCCGGGGGTTCCTTGCCGACCCGCGCGCGGCGGGGTTCGCCGCGCACGACATCCACACGAAGGCGTCGATGCGCGCGTCGGTCACGAGCGAACTGGTGCTCGAGGACGTCTTCGTTCCCGAGGCGGACGTGCTGCCGCGCGCCGCGGGACTCGGCGCGGCGCTCCGGTGTCTCACGCAGGCGCGTTACGGCATTGCCTGGGGCGCCATCGGCGCCGCGGTTGCCTGCTACGAGGAAGCGCTCGCCTATGCGAAGGAGCGGGTCGCGTTTGGCCGGCCGATCGCCGCGACGCAGTTGATGCAGGAGCGGCTCGTCGACATGCTCACCGAGATCACGAAGGCTCAGTTGCTGGCGTACCACCTCGGACGGCGGAAGGACGCCGGCACGCTCGGGTACACCCAGGTCAGCTTGGCCAAACGGAACAACGTGCGGGCCGCGCTCAACATCGCGCGCGCGGCCCGCGGCATCCTGGGCGGCTACGGGATCACGCTCGAATATCAGGCGATGCGGCACGCGGCCAATCTCGAGACGGTGGATACCTACGAGGGCACGTACGACGTCCACACGCTGATTCTGGGGCGCGACATCACCGGGTTCGACGCTTTCGGGGCGCCGGTCCCCCAGGTGCAGGCGACGCAGGCCGGCCGTTGACCTACGACGTCATCGTCGTCGGTCTCGGGGCGATGGGAAGCGCCGCGGCCTTTCATGCGGCCCGCCGCGGCCGCCGCGTGCTCGGCGTGGACGCGCGTGCGCCCGGTCACCGGTTCGGATCGTCCCACGGCTACACCCGGATCATCCGCAAAGCCTATTTCGAGCACCCCGCGTATGTGCCGCTGTTGCACCGGGCGTACGAGTTGTGGGCCGAACTCTCGCGGGAGACGGGGGAGGCCCTCTACCGCCGCACCGGCGGTCTCTGGCTCGGCCCGGCCGACGCGCCGGTGGTCCGGGGCGCGCTCGCCAGCGCCCGTGCCCACGGCGTGGCCCACGAGGTGCTGACGGCTTCCGAGGTCCGTCGGCGCTTCCCTATGTTTTCGCCGGGCGCCGACATGGCCGCGCTCTGGGATCCCGAAGCGGGCGTGCTCTTCCCGGAGCGCTCCATCGCGGCGCATCTTGCCGGCGCCGCGCGCGCCGGCGCCGAGTTACGGTACCACGAGCCGGTCGTCGCGTGGCAGACGGGCGCCGGCCGCGCCGCGGTCGAGACCGTGCACGGCCGCTACGAGGCCGGGGCGGTGGTCGTGACGTCGGGGGCCTGGGCCCCGGCGTTGCTCAGGTCGCTGGCCCTGCCCATCGAAGCCACGCGCCAGGTCGTCGGCTGGTTTGCGGCGGCGTCGGCCGACCAGGCGCCCCTGCTGCGCGCCGACCGATGCCCGGTGTGGATCTGCGAGGTCGGCGGTACCAACATCTACGGGATTCCCGACGTCAATGACGGGCACGGCTCGAAGGCCGCGATCCACGAACGGGGACACGGCTGCACGCCGGAGACGTGCCGGCGTGAGGTGGACAAGCCGGAAGTGGAGCGCCTCACGGCGCTGCTGCGCCGGATCCTTCCCGCGGCGGCCGGGCCGCTGCTCGAGATCGAGACCTGTCTCTATACGATGACGCCGGACTGGCACTTCATCATCGACCGCCCCGGCGGGTACGAGACGCTGGTGTACGCCACCGGGTTCAGCGGTCACGGGTTCAAATTCGCGGCGGTGGTCGGCGAGATTCTGGCCGATCTCGCGCTGGACGGGCGAACGTCCCAGCCGATCGCGTTCCTCTCCCCGGCGCGGTTCGCCGGCGTGAGCCCCGCGACGGGGGGCGCGACCCCGCCGGCGGGCGCGTGAACCGGTCTCTGTCGCGCCGGCCGTTGCACGAGCGTGTCACGTTCGTCGCCGGATTGGGCTTCGGCGCCAACGGAGTGACGCTCGGCGTGGTCAGCTTCGCGCTGCTCGGTCTTCGCCGGGACTGGGGTCTCACGCCGGCGCAGGCGGGGTTTCTGACCGCCGCCATCGGCGCCGGACAGTTGCTCGGCGGCATCGCGACCGGCTACGTCGCGGACGGGATCGGCCGGCGCGCCGCGTTTGGGTTGACGGTCGGGACGAGCAGCCTCGCCGCCGCGCTCGCCGCCGCCGCCCCCTCGCTCGGCTGGTTGATCGCGGCGACGCTCCTCATGGGCATCGGGTTCGGCGGCGTGGCGCCGGTGGCCACCAGCCTGATCAGCGAGTTCGCGCCGCCCGACCGCCGCGGCGCGCTGCTCGGGTGGACACAGGTCCTCTGGGGCACGGGATGGCTCGCGGCCGGCGTGGGCGGCGTCGCGCTGGCGCATACGCTTGGCTGGCGCGGGACATTCGCGATCGGCGCGCTGCCGCTCGCGCTCGCGCTGGCCGGTCCCCGGCTCATCCCCGAGTCGCCGCGCTTCCTCCTCGCGCACGGACGCCGCCGGGAGGCGGAGGCGGTCGTCGCCTCCCTCCAAGCGCGCTACGGCATCATGCTCGACCTGCCCGACCAGGAGCAGGCCGCCCGCGTCACGATGATCGCGCACCTCCGTGAGCTTTGGAGCCCGCGGTTTCGCCGGCGTACCTTCCTGCTGTGGAGCGTGTGGTTCATGATGATCGGCGCGTTCCAGGGACCCATCGTCTGGATTCCCGCGATGTTTCAGGCGGCCGGCATGGGGCACCCCGCAGAGGCCTCGCTCGTGGTCGCCGTGATGATGCTGCCTCCGACGATCGCCGCGACCTTCACGCTCGACCGGCTCGGGCGGAAGCCGGTGCTCGCGGCGGCCCTCGGGCTCGCGGCATTCGGGACGATCGAACTCGCCGTGGCGCGCACCGAAGCGGCGTTCGTGCTGGGCGGCGGCGCGCTCGCCGGCGGGGTGCTGGCGTCGTGGCCGGTCATCCTGGCCTACGCGGGCGAGTTATACCCGACTCGCATCCGGGCGACGGCCACCGGCTGGGGCTCCGCGGCGGGACGCGGCGCCGGGATCGTGACGCCGCTCATGCTGGCGGCGCTGATGCACACCTGGAACGGCGGCCGGACCCAGGCCCTCGCGATCGTGGCCGCGGCTCTGGTCCTCGCGGTGGGTATCGTCCTTGTGTTCGGCGAAGAAACCGCCGGGCGCGGTCTCGAAGAGATCGCCGAGCACCGCCCGGAGACCGGCCCGCGGGGCGGGCTCGAGCCGGTGCCGGTGTCCATCAGGTCGCGGGAGGCCCGGGTGACCGCGGCCGCGCCGCCCGACGCACCAGGAGACAACGTCTCATAGCCGCAACGGAGGTGGGAAGCGCATGCGGGTCGCGTGGCGGAAGGCGTTTGCTGTCGGTGTGATCGTGGGGACGCTTGCCGGCGTCACCGCCGGCACGGCGGTGGCTCAAGTGTCGATCGGCTCGCTCATCAAACTCTTCGGCATCGGTTATGTCGTCAAGCAGTTCGGCCCGCAGATCAACAGCGCCATTAACACTCTCATGTTGAACAACCAAGCCCAGAACAAAGAGCTGACCAAGGTGGTCCCCATCCTCAGCGTCGGCGTCGGCGTGGGCACGTCCGGAGGCGCCTACGTCGGCGCGGTCCAGGTCCAGGGGCCCAAGGCCGCCATCGATCAAGTACAGGCCGTAGCGCAGATCGAGGGCTCGTTCATGAACGCGGTGCGCCTCAAAGCTCTGATCCCGGTCGACAGCCTCAATCCGCTGCCCGGCCACCTGCACCGCGTATACGGTGTCGGGGTGACCGCGCTCGTCGACTTCTCGCTGTAGGGGCGCGTTACCGGCCGGTTCCGGAGAGGCCGCTGGCCGCCGGCCGGCGGCCCCGCTTGAGCGGCACCCCGCAGCCGACGCAGTAATGCTGGCGCGGATCGCTGATGCGGGCGCCGCACTTCCAGCAGTCCGCGGTCACCGTGCTTCCGCATTGGGGACACCGTGTCTGCATCGCCCCGGCCGAGCTCCCCGCCGACGCCCAGTCGCACTCAGGGTTGCCGCAGATCAGGACGAGGGGTGCGGCCGCGTGCCGGGGCAGTACGCGCTTGAGAGGCACCCCGCAGCCCCGGCAGTACCCCGCCGTCGCCTCGGGGACGCCGGCGCCGCACTTCCAACAGGTGGTGATCATCGGCGCCCCGCAGACGGCGCAGATCTCGGGCAGCGCTTCGAACCGTAACGCGTTCGCGGATCCGGTGCACTCGGGGTCGGAACAGATCGCGAAGAGTGTAGCCATCGCTGGTCCCTCCAGGGACGCGCGCGTCTTGGGGCCGTGTTCGCGGTTGCCCTGGAAACTCCTGTGCCGGCCACGGCGGAGCACGCGCCGCCGTGCCGCCGCCGTGCGGACGCATCCACATTATGGTACCCTCTGCGGTGAATCGCGTCGCACACGCACCTCGGCGATGAGCGGGTAGGGTGGAGACGCATCGGGATGCCTGAGCGGTTTCACATCATCACGCAGGGCTGTCAGATGAACGTCCGCGATTCGGCCGCGATGGCCGGGCTGCTGGCGCAGATGGGGTACGCCGCGGCCGATGATCCCGCCGACGCGGATGTCGTCATTCTCAACACCTGCACCGTCCGCGAGGGCGCCGAGGAGCGCGCCTACGGCCGGCTCGGCGAGTTACGCGCGCTCAAGCGGCGGCGTCCCGGGCTGCTCCTCGGCATCGCCGGGTGCCTCGTCCAGCAGGAGCGCGAGCGGGTGCTGGACCGCCTGCCCTGGCTCGACCTCGTCTTCGGCGTCCACAACATCCACCGGCTGCCCGATCTGCTGCGTCAGGCCCGGGACGGCTGCATGCCGATCTATGAGGTGTGGGACCGGTCCGACCGGGACCGCCCCCTGCCGGTCCTGCCCGCCCATCAGGTCCCCGGGAGGGGGGTCCGGGGGTTCGTGAACATCATCCATGGATGCAACAAGTTCTGCACGTTCTGCATCGTGCCGTACGTCCGGGGGCGCGAGCGCAGCGTGCCGCCGGAGGACGTCGTCGCCGAGGTTGGGACGCTCGCGGCGCAGGGCATCCGCGAGGTGACGCTGCTCGGGCAAAACGTCGACAGCTACGGGCACGACTTTGCGCCGCGGCGCGACCTCGCCGCGCTGCTCGAGGCGGTCCACGGCGTCGCGGGCATCGACCGGATCCGCTTTACGACGAGCCACCCGCGGGACATGACACAGCGCCTCATCGCGACCGTCGCGCGCCTGCCCAAGGCCTGCGAGCACATCCACCTCCCGGTCCAGACCGGCGACGATGAGATCCTCCGCCGGATGCACCGGGCCTACACCACGGCGCAGTACCGCGAAACCGCGGACGCCGTGCGGGCCGCGATGCCGCAGGGCAGTCTCACGACGGACATCATCGTCGGTTTCCCCGGCGAGACCGAGGACGCGTTCGCGCAGACGCTGCGGTTCGTCGAAGACGTGCGCTTCGATGCGGTCAACACGGCGATGTACTCGCCCCGCGACGGCACACCGGCGGCGCGCTATCCGGATCAGATCTCCGACGAGGTCAAACGGCGGCGGCTGCAGGCCCTCAACCGCATGCAAGAGCGCATCGCCGCGGACATCAACCGGGGCCTCGTGGGGTCTGTGCAGGAGGTCCTCGTCGAGGAACCCGGCCGCAAGGGCGGGGTGCTCGGGCGGACGCGGACCAACAAGATCGTCACCTTCGACGGCGGCGCGGAGCTGATCGGCCGGACGGTGCCGGTCGAGATCGTGGACGGCGGGTCGTGGGTGCTCCGCGGCCGGTGCGTGACGGGCGCGCTCTAGACCCGCCGATAAAACCAGCGCTCGAGATCGCGGGCCGGGACCCGTACCATGGTCGGCCTTCCATGGAAGCATGAATACGGATCCTCGGTCCCAGCGAGCTCGTCGAGCAGCGCCGCCATCTGGGCCGGCTCCAGCCGGTCGCCGGCGCGCACGGCGGTGTGGCACGCGGTCGCGATGGCGAGCCGCTCCTCGAGATCGGCGCCGGCATGAGCCCCTCGTTCGTTGCCGAGATCGGCAAGACATGACCGGAAGAGCGTCGGCGCGTCGCGGCCCGCCGCGATCGCGGGGATCGCGAGCAGCCGCACCGTCGTCCGGCCAAAGGCTTCGACCTCGAAGCCGAGCGCGGCGAGCATCGGACGAAGTTCCGACACGAGCGTGTCCTCGGCCGCGCTCAGGTCCACGACGGCCGGCGTGACGAGCCCCTGCGCCTGCGCGCCGCCGGCCCGGCGCCGGGCGAGAAGGCGTTCGTACAGGACGCGTTCGTGCGCGGCGTGCTGATCGATGAGCACGAGATCGCCACCGGCGTCGCCCACGATGTAGGTCAGGCCCAGCTGGCCGAGCACGCGAAGCGATGGCCATCCGGCCGGCGAGCGCTCGGGGTTCCACAGCGCGGTCGACGCCCCGCCGTCTGTCGCGCTGTCGCCGGTCGTCAGGCCGTAGGCACCGGGCGGCTCGGCGACGCGTCCCGACGAGGTGATCGCCATGCGCGCGAAGTCGCCGCCGGACACCGCCGCGCCCCCGGCAGGGGGCAGGCCGGCGGCGCCGGGGGCGGTGTGGACCAGGGAGGCGCCGTGCAGGACCCGGCGCGCCTCGCGGACGACGTCGTGGAAGACGATCCGCTCCTGCGCAAACCGGACTTCGGCCTTGCGCGGATGGATGTTGACGTCGACCGACTCGGGTGGCACCCGGACGTGGAGGACCGCGACCGGGACCCGGCCCTCCGGGACGAGGGTATGGTAGGCTTGGTCGAGCGCCCGGGCCAGCATGGGGCTGCGAATCGGCCGGCCGTTGACGAGAAACCATTGGTGACTCCGCCGGGCCTGCGCAGCCTGCGGCGCGCCGAGCACACCGGTGATCGCCGTGGGACCGCGGGCGTCGATCGGGAGCGTTCCGCCGGCGACCGCGGGGCCGAGCACACGCCGGGCCCGCTCGGCAAGCGGCTCGGGCGGCATCCACAGCCGTTCGCGCCCCGCGTCGAGCAGACGAAAGGCGACGGCCGGCGCGGCCAGGGCGAGCGCCTGCACGGTCTCGACGATCACCGCGGTTTCCCGCGCCGGGGACTTCAGGAACCGCCGCCGGGCCGGGGTATTGTAGAATAGGTCCTCGACGGTGACCGTCGTGCCCTCGGCCCCGCCGGTCACGGCCATGGGGTCCCGGACGCCTCCGGTCACGGCAAGCGTGGCCGCGGTCTCGGCCCCGCGCGGCCGGGTCACGACGGTCAGGCGCGCCACCGCGGCGATGCTCGGCAGGGCCTCTCCCCGAAAGCCATACGTGTCCACGCGTTTGAGATCGTCGGCCGAGCGAATCTTGCTCGTGGCGAATCGCTCGAACGCGACCGCCAGTTCCTGGGCCGGGATGCCCTGGCCGTCGTCGCTGACGCGGATGAGGCGGCCGCCGGCGTCGTCGATCTCGATCGTGATGCGGCCCGCCCCGGCGTCGAGGCTGTTTTCGATCAATTCCTTGACGACGGAGGCGGGGCGCTCGACGACTTCCCCCGCCGCAATGCGCTCGGCCGCGGCCGGCGGCAGCACCTGAATGCGCGGACGCGTCACCGGCGGCCGTCCCGCTCACGCGGGACTAGCCGGCGGAATGCGCCGGCGTCGCGGGGGAGCGGAAGCGCGAGCTGCTGGCCGCGCGACGGCCCGCGTCTCGGCCGGCGGCCCCGCGGCGCGTGGGCGGCCCGCTCGAGCCCGCCCAGGACTTCCCGCGCGCGCCGGATCACGGCGTCCGGGACGCCGGCCAGCCCGGCGACGTGGATGCCGTAGGATGACGCGGCGGCGCCGTCGGCCACCTGATGTAAGAACACGACGTCACGGCCTTCCTCGCGCACGAGAACCTGGAGGTTGGCCACGCGGTCGAGCTGCGACGCGAGCTCGGTCAGTTCGTGGTAGTGTGTGGCGAACAGCGTGCGGGCCCGCACGCGGTCGTGCAGATCTTCGACCACGGCCCAGGCGAGACTCATGCCGTCGTACGTGCTCGTCCCGCGGCCGACTTCATCAAGAATCACGAGGCTGCGCGGGGTGGCCTGGGTCAAGAGACGCGCCACCTCGATCATCTCGGACAGGAACGTGCTGCGGCCGGCCGCGAGATCGTCCGTAGCGCCGACCCGCGTGAAGATGCGGTCGACGAGTCCGATGTCGGCCTGGCCGGCCGGGACGAAGCTCCCGAGCTGGGCGAGGACGATGAGCAGGGCGGCCTGGCGGATGTACGTGCTCTTGCCGCCGAAATTCGGGCCGGTCACGATGAGGAGGTCGCGGCCGTCCGTGCCGAGCGCGAGGTCGTTGGGGACGAAGCGCTCAGGCCCCAGCGCCTGTTCGACCGCGGGGTGCCGGCCGGCGACGATGCGGATCGCGCGATCGCCGCTCACATGCGGACGGACGTAGCCGGAGCGGACGGCGACCTCGGCGAGCGCGGCATAGACGTCGAGTTCGGCCAGGGCGCGGGCGCAGGCTTGGAGCCGATCGCTCTCGGCGCGCACCGCGGCGCGGAGGTCGCAGAACACCGCGTACTCCCGGGCGTTGATCCGGTCCTCGGCGCTGAGGATCAACGCCTCCCGTTCCTTCATCTCCGCCGTGATGTAGCGTTCGGCGCCGGCCAGGGTGCCCTTGCGGACATAGTCCGCGGGGACGAGATGGGTCTGCGACTTGCCGACCTCGATGTAGTAGCCCATCACCTGGTTGTAGCCGATCTTCAGGCCGCGGATGCCGGTGCGCTGTCGCTCCGCGGCCTCGCGTCCGGCCATCCAGTCCTTCGCCTCCCTGGATCCCTCGCGGAGCGCGTCGACGTCCCCGTCGAACCCGGGCCGGATGACGCCGCCCGCGCGCGGTGAGAGCGGCGGCGGGTCGGCGAGCGCCCGCCGCAGCCGGTCGGCGAGGTCGGGCGGCGGCGCCAGCAGGGGGACGAGCCGCCGCAGCGCCGGGGCCGCGAGCGATGCGGCCGCAGGTACGACGCCGGGGATCGCCTCCAGCGTGTCGCGCAGGCCCGCGAGGTCGCGCGGCCCGCCCGCGTCATGGCTCAGCCGGCCGATCAGACGCTCGAGGTCGCCGAGCGCGCGCAGGTGGGTCCGGACGCGCTCACGGGTCTGGCCGGCGTCGACGAGGGCCTGCACCGCGTCCTGGCGGGCCGTGATCTCCTCGACGCTGTCGAGCGGCTGGCCCAGCCACCGGCGGAGGAGGCGGCCTCCCATCGCCGTCTCGGTGAGGTCGACCACATCGAGCAGGGTGGGGCCGCGCCGCTCGTCGCGCGCGGAGGCCCACAGGCCGAGGGCGCGTCGGGTCGCATCATCCAACACCAGGCCGTCGTGAGGCGGCAGCAATCTAAGCCCACGGAGGTGGGCGAGGGACCCGCGGTGCGTGGCCCGCAGGTATTGCACGAGCGCACCGGCCGCCGCCGCGGCCGCCGGTGACGCGTCGAGGCCGAACGCGTCGAGGGCGGCGACGCCGAGGTGCGCGCGGAGTTCGCGGGCGGCGACGCCGGGATCGAACCGCCACGCGTCGAACGGCGTCACGACGGCGCCGAGGCCGTCGGGACCGGCGAACGCACCGTGCCCCCGGCCGTCGGGCTCGTCGGGCACGATCAGCTCGCGGGGCCGCCACCGTGCCAGGACTTCGTCGCGCCGCTCGGATCCCGCACCCTGCGCCGCGACGAACTCGCCGGTCGACACGTCCGCGAGCGCGATCCCCCAGTCGTCGGCGTCGATCACGGTCGCCGCGATGAAGTTGTTTTCACGCGCCGTGAGGAGGTCGTCTTCGATCACGGTCCCCGGCGTGACGACGCGCACGACTTCGCGGCGCACGAGGGCCCGGGCCTGTCGCGGATCCTCGACCTGGTCACAGATGGCGACCCGGTGGCCCCGATCGATGAGCCGGCGCAGGTAGGTGTGCAGCGCGTGATGGGGGATGCCGCACATCGGGATCCGGCGTCCCTTGGCGACCGGCCGGCTCGTCAGCGTCAGTTGGAGTTCACGGGCCACCACCTGCGCGTCGCCGAAAAAGGCCTCGTAGAAGTCGCCCAACCGGAACAGCAGCAGGGCGTGCGGGTGCTCGTCCTTGAGCGCCTGGTACTGGCGCATCATGGGCGTCGGTTCACTCATTGCGTCTGACTTCGTCGCACCGGGAAGGGGTCCTGTTCGGCGTGTGGCGAACAGACGGGGCGATGGACGACATTCAACACCGCGCGGCACCGGCGCAGCGCCGGCGGCGGCGCAGAGGACGAGGCGGGCGGGCGCGTTCCCAGCCGGGTGCGGCGGTACCAGCGATGACGGCCGGGGACGCAGCAGTGGACGATGCCACCGCACCCGCGGCGCGTCACGCGGCGCCCTCACCATCGCGCCGCGCCGGCGCGCCGGCTCCGTCCGGTCCCAGCGCGGCCGCGCTTGCAGCCGAGGAGAAGGCCTGGGAACGCACGCACCTCGAGCAGGTGATGTTTCGTCTCGCCCGCGAGCACGCCGAAGCGGCGGCTCGGTGCGCGGCGGCGACGCCGCCGGACCGCGACGGGGAACGGACGCACAGTCTCGTCAGCGTGCTCATGGCATACTTCGCGGTCGAGGCGTTTATCAACATGGTCGGACAGGACCGCCTCGGCGGCCGGTTCCGCCACTACGACCGCATGTCGCCGGAAGGCAAGTGGCTCGAGGTCACCCGTCTTGTGAGCAAGACGGGACGCACGTTCACCGATGACGGCAAGGAGCTCTCGGCGCTGTCGACGTTGCGGTCCTGGCGCAACATGCTGACGCATTACAAAGGCCGGTACAAGGACACGCAGGCGGGCGGTGAGACGCAGGTCGATGCGCTCCTGTCCGCGGCCAACGCGAAACACGCCGTCGACACCGCCACCATGCTCTATCGTGCCTTTTACGAGATGGACCGGCGATCCCCGCCGCGCCAGTTCGTGTGGCTCGACGACCGTGTTCCCGTCCGGGTCGCCGGGGCCGGCCGGCCGGTCTTGCCGCCGGCCGCTCCGCCGTCCCGCGCGACGGCCGCAGGCGAGCGCGATGGGGCGACCTCCGGTAACGCGGCGCCGCTCACGCCCGCTCCGACACCGAGCGCTCCGCCGGCGCCCCGCCGGCGGCGCCGCAGAGGCGGGCGGAGGAAAGGCGCGCGTCCCCAAACACGCTAGCGCGCCGGGTGTTCGACCTCATCGTCCTCGCCGGCCCGACCGGGACCGGGAAGACGCGGACCGCGATCGCGCTCGCCCGGCGGCTGGGCGCCGAGATCGTCTGCGCCGACTCCCGAACCGTCTACCGCGGCCTCGACATCGGCACGGCCAAGCCGACGCTGCGCGAGCGGGCCATCGTGCCGCACCATCTTCTGGACGTCGCCGATCCGGGCGAGCCGTTCACGCTTGCGGACTATCAGCGCCTGGCGGGCGACGCGATCGAGAGCATCCGGGGGCGCCGCCGCGCCGTCGTTCTGACGGGAGGCACCGGATTGTACCTGCGCGCGGTCGTCGACCGCGTGGCCGTCCCCGCCGCGGCTCCGGATTGGGACCTTCGCCGGCGGCTCGCGGCGGAGGAGCGTGCGGGCGGTCCCGGCACGCTGCACGGCCGGCTGCGGCAGGTGGATCCGGTGGCGGCGATGCGGATTCACCCGCGAAACGTGCGCCGGGTCATCCGCGCACTCGAGGTCTGGACGGTAACGGGCATGCCGGTGTCGTCGCTTCAGGAACAGGTGCGAGAGGGCCGGTGGGCGGCGGGCGAGGGGGCCCGTCCCGCCCGCATGATCGCGCTGACTCTGGACCACGCCCGGCTCAATGAGCGGATCGACCGGCGCATCGCGTCCCAGCTCGCCGCGGGACTGGTCGACGAAGTCCGGACGCTGCTCCGCGCGGGCTACGACCGGACGCTGCCGGCAATGCAGGGCCTCGGCTACAAGGAACTCGCCGCGTACCTCGAGGGCGAGGCAACGCTTGACGCGGCGGTGGCGCAACTGCGCCGCAACACGCGCCGGTACGCCAAGCGGCAGTGGACCTGGTTTCGCGCGGACCCGCGTTACCGCTGGATCGACGTGGACGACGAGCCCGCCGACGGAGTGGCGTCGCGCGTGCTCGAGGCGCTCGATGCCGCCGGGTACCCCATGCTATGATGGCAGCGGCGCAGTGATGACCGGAGGTGCCCGATGCGCGTTGCGCGCCGGATGGAGCGGATTCCGCCGTACCTGTTCGCCGACATCGACAAGAAGCGGGCCGCGCTGCGCGCCCGCGGCGTCGACGTCATCAACATTTCCATCGGCGATCCGGACCTGCCGACGCCCGACCACATCGTCGAGGCGCTGACCCGCGCCGCCCGCGACCCGCGCACCCACGTCTATCCCCCGTACGAAGGAACCCGGGAATTCCGGGACGCCGTGGCCGGGTGGTACGCCCGGCGGTTCGGCGTGCGCCTTGATCCGGGGAGCGAAGTGCTGGCCCTCATCGGGTCCAAAGAGGGGCTGGCGCACGTGCCGTGGGTGTTCATCAACCCCGGCGACGTCGCGCTCGTGAGCGACCCGGGATATCCGGTGTACGCCGTGGCCACGCTCATGGCGGAGGGCGAGGTCTATCCGGTCGCGATGACCCGGGAGCAGGAGTGGGTACCGGACCTCTCCGTGATTCCCGACGAGGTGCTCCGGCGCGCGCGCGTGCTGTTTCTGAACTACCCGAACAATCCCACCGGCGCCGTGGCCGATCTCGCGTTCTTCACCCGCGTCGTGGAGCTGGCGCGGCACTGGGACATCCTCGTCGTGCACGACAACACCTATTCCGAGATCGCCTACGACGGCTACCGGCCGCCGAGCCTGCTCGAGGCGCCCGGGGCCAAGGACGTCGCCGTCGAGTTCCATTCCCTCAGCAAGACGTTTTGCATGACGGGGTGGCGCATGGGCTTCGTCGTCGGCAACAAGACCGCGGTCCAGGCGCTGGGCACGCTGAAGACCAACATCGACAGCGGGCAGTGGGTGGCGATCCAGGAGGCCGCGGTCGCCGGCCTCACCGGTCCGGAGACGCCGATCCGGGAGCGCGTGGCCGTCTGGCAGCGGCGGCGCGACAGGGTCGTGCGGGGGCTGCGCGAGGCCGGGCTCGACGTTCCGGTGCCGCGCGCGACGTTCTATCTGTGGATCCCGGTTCCGGCGGGGCACACCTCGGTGTCGTTTGCGAGCGACCTGCTCGAGCACACCGGGGTCATCGTGACACCGGGGACCGGGTACGGCGCGCACGGGGACGGGTACGTGCGGATCTCGCTGACCGCGCCCGACGCCCGCTTCGACGAAGCGGTCCGGCGCATCGGGGACCATCTGCGCGCCGCGACCCCGAGGTAGCGGGCGGGAATGCGCACCACCGGGACGCCGCTCGGCCACAAACTCCGCCGAGGCCTCGCCGCCGGCGCCGACGGCGCGCCGGAGGACGCCGGCCGCGGGCCCGCCGCCGACCTCCGCCGGGGCGGTCCTGAGCGTGCGGTGCTCGTCGGCATGCTCGCGCCGCGGGCCGACGAGGGGGAGGAGACCCTCCAAGAACTGGCCCGGCTCGCCGACACGGCGGGGGCCCGGGTCACGGGCATGGTGGTGCAGCACCGGTCCCGGCCGGATCCGGCCACCGCGGTGGGCGCCGGCAAGGTCGAAGAGATTCGCTCCCGCGTGCGGTCGGCGGGGGCGGACGTGGTCATCTTCGACCACGAACTCACCCCGGCCCAGCAGCGCAATCTCGAGCGGGCGCTCGACACCAAGGTGCTCGATCGAACCGCGCTCGTGCTCGACATCTTCGCCCAACGCGCGCGGACCCGCGAGGGGCGCCTCCAGGTCGAGCTCGCGCAGATGACCTATCTGTTGCCGCGGCTGGCCGGCCGCGGCACCCTCCTCTCGCGATTGGGCGGCGGCATCGGCACTCGGGGGCCCGGCGAAACGAAGCTCGAGGTCGACCGCCGGCGGATCCGCACCCGGATCACCGCGCTGGGGCGCGAGATCAACGCGCTGCGGCGGCACCGGCAGCGGGAGCGCCAGTCGCGCAAGGACGCGGCGCTGCCGGTGGCGGTGCTGGTCGGCTATACAAACGCCGGCAAGTCCACGCTGCTCAACGCGCTCACGCGCGCGCATGTGCTGACCGCGGACAAACTCTTCGCGACCCTCGACCCGACGACCCGGCGCGTGGTCCTGCCGAACCACCGCTCGCTGCTGCTCGTCGACACCGTCGGGTTCATCCAGAAGCTGCCGCACGACCTCGTCGCGGCGTTCCGCGCCACCCTGGAAGAAGTGACGGAGGCCGATCTGCTGATTCATGTCATCGACGCGAGCCATACCCGCTGGACCGCCCAGCGCGCGGCCGTGGAGCAGGTGCTGGGGGATCTCGGCGCGGCCGGCACCCCGCGCGTCACCGTGCTCAACAAGGCGGACCGGCTGTCGGCGGAGGCGCTGCGCGACGTGACGGCGGAAGAACCGGCCGGCGTGCCCGTTTCGGCGGTCCGCGGCGTGGGGCTGGCGCACCTGCTCCGCACGATCGCCGCGGTCCTGCCGGATCCCGTCGAGCGCGTCCGCCTGGTGATCCCGTACCAGCGTCTCGGCGTGCTCTCGCGCCTCTACGGGATCGGCCGCGTCGTGCGCCGCGAGGACGGGGATGCCGGCATCGTCGTCGACGCGGACATTCCGGCGGCCGGGCTGGGCCCGTTCCGCCCCTACGTCGATGGCGGGCGGGCGCTCCCTCGCCCACCCGCGGGCGGGACCGCGGGGACGCGATGACGGGCGGCCCGGCGAATCTCGATCCGGACGCCGCCGGGGCCGCCTCCGCGGAGGCGGCCCCGGGGCACGCGATCGGTGGGGCGCGGCTACGCCAGCCGGCGGATGAGCGCCACCGCCTTGCCGATGATCGTGACGTCACGCGTGAGAATGGGCGACATCGTGCTGTTCTCGGGCTGCAGGCGGATGTGGTCGCGTTCCTTGTAGAACCGCTTGACCGTCGCCTCGTCGCCGATGAGCGCCGCCACGATTTCGCCGTTCGCGGCGGTCGCCTGCGGGCGGATGACCACGTAGTCGCCGTCGTAAATCCCGGCGTCGATCATGCTCTCCCCGCGCACGCGAAGCATGAACGCCCCGTCTTCACGGACGAAGTCGCGGGGCAGCGGGAACACATCCTCGATATTCTCATCGGCCAGGAGCGGCGCGCCGGCCGCGATCCGGCCGACCACCGGTACGTTGACGACGCGCTTGGGCGGCTGGCTGGCGCCGTCCTTCAGGATTTCGATCGCCCGAGGCTTGCTCGGATCGCGGCGGATGTAGCCCTTTTTTTCCAGCGCGGCGAGGTGGCTGTGCACGGTCGAGCTGCTGGTGAGGCCGAGGGCCGTGCCGATCTCGCGGACGGACGGCGGGTAGCCCTTGCGCTGCATAGTGTCCAGCAGGTATTCGAGAATCTCGCGTTGGCGTTTCGTCAATACTCGGCCCACGCGCTGCCTCCCACACTGTGCATGCGACACCCCGACCGAGAGCGGTCGGATTATAACACACCTCAACCGGTCATGCAAACACCTGTTCGACCACGATCCTCCGGGCGTCGGCCGCTAGAGCCCCGCGCCGCCGTCGACGACGATGACTTGGCCGGTCAGGAAGTTATCCGCGGTCGCGAGTGCCAGGGCCACCTGCGCGATGTCCTCCGGCCGGCCGATGCGCCGGGCGGGGAACCGCGCGGCGCGCGCGGCGTTCTCCGCTTCGTGTCCGTGCTGCCAGCGGGTCTCGATGAGTCCGGGCGCGATGGCGTTCACCGTGATCGAGGGCGCGAGCGCGCGGGCCAGCGAGAGCGTCATCGTGTGGATCGCGGCTTTGCTCGCGGCGTAGGCGATCGAACTGCCGTTGCCTCGGACACCGGCGACCGACCCGATGTTGATGATCCGGCCGCCGTCCGTCATGGCGCGCGCGGCGGCGCGGATGCAAAAGAACGTGCCTTTCACGTTCACGGCGAGAATGCGGTCCCAGATCTCAGCCGTCAAGGCCTCGAGATCCTTGTGGTCGACGAACCGCGTCGTGCCGGCGTTGTTGACGAGCACGTCGAGCCGGCCGAGCTCGCCGGCGACGCGGCGCACCATCGACTCGACGGCGGACTCGTCCGCGATGTCGGCGGCGACCGTGATGGCGCGGCCGCCCCGCGAGACGATCTCCGACGCCGTCTCGTCCGCGTCGCCGCGCGAGCGGGTGTAGTTGATCGCGACCGCGGCGCCTTCGGCGGCAAGCGCGATCGACGTCGCACGGCCGATGCCCGTGCCTCCGCCGGTGACCAGTGCGACCCGTCCGGTGAGCCGTCCCCCCATGGCACGGGGAGATACGGGGCGGCGGCGGTCCGTTCCTCCGCATGACCGGGGCCCGCGGCGCCTCCCCGGTGCCGCTTCCGAGGCTTCGCGCGCTGGACCTCGTCGCGGCGGAGTGGGACGGCCGGCGCGTCGTCTGCGCGCGGGACTACGAAGGTCTCCTCGACGGACCGGTCGTCGTGCCGCTGCCGATCATGTTGGTCGCGCTCCTCCTGGACGGCCGGCGCGACGCCCGGGCGGTGCGGGCGGAGTATGCGCGTGCGAGCGGCGGAGCCATGCTGCCGCCGGCCGACCTCGACCGCATCGTGCGCGACCTCGACGCCCACGGCCTGCTCGACAGTCCCGCGCTCGCCGAGCGCCGCCGCGCGGCGGTGGACGCGTACCGGGCGGCGCCGCACCGCGCGATGGCCCACGCGGGCACGGGCTATCCTGCCGAGCCGGACGCGTGTGCCGCGGTGCTGGAGGGTTACCTTGCCGCGGGCGGGGGGAACGGGACTGCTCCCCGCAGGCCGGCGCGCCCGCGCGGGATTCTGGCGCCGCACATCGACTTTGCGCGGGGCGGCGCGCTGTACGGCCGCGCGTACACGGCGCTTGCGCATCTCCCGGCCGGCGTCTGCGTCGTGGTGGTCGGCGTTGCGCACGCCGCGCCGCGCGCACCGTACGTGCTCACGGGGAAGGGATACGAGACGCCGTTCGGCGTGGTGAACGTCGACCGCGCGCTGCTCGACGCGATCGTGGAGCGCTCACCGTTCGATCCGCTGGCCGAGGAGAGCGTGCATCGCGGCGAGCACTCCGTCGAGTTTCAGGTCCTCTGGCTCGCGCACATGTTGCGCGGCCGGCGGTTTACCGTGCTGCCGGTGTTGACGGGATTGCTGGACGGCGACGGCCCCGGCGGGACGCCGGCCGGCGTGCCCGCGGTTGAGGCTTTCATCACCGCACTGCGGACGGCGATTGCCGGTATCGGCCGGCCGGTCTGCATCGTCGGCGGCGTCGATCTGAGCCACGTGGGTCCCCGCTTCGGCGATTCGGAGCGGCTCGGCCCGGAGCTGGCCCGGCGCGCGCATGACGCCGACCTCGCCGCGCTGCGGCACGTCGAAGGAGGCGACGCGGAGGGGTGGTGGCGGACCGTGGCCGGCGGGGGAAACGCGTGCCACGTCTGCGGGCTTGGCGCCATCTACACGGTGCTGCGGCTGCTCTCCCCGGTGCGGGGCCGCGTGTTGGGATACGATCAAGGGGCCGACCCGGCGGGCGGCCTTGTGGGGTTCCCCGCGGTCGTCTTCGAGTAGGCGGATGGACCCAGACACGCGCGCGCTCGCGGCCCTGACGCCCGCCGGCCCCATGCCGGACGAGGCCGCGCAGGGCTGGGCGGCCCTGGGCCGCGGGGAGTGGAAGCAGGCGCAGGTCCGGTTTGAGGCGGCCCTTGCGGAGGCCGACACTCCCGAAGCGTGGGAGGGTCTCGCCTGGGCGGCGTGGTGGCTCGACGACATCCCCGCGATCTTCGAGGCTCGCGAACGAGCCTACCGGCTCTATCGCAGGCGCGGCGACTGCCGCGGCGCGGCGCGCTCCGCCACGTGGCTCGGTCTCGATCACGTCGATTTTCGCGGCCAGTCGGCCGTCGCGAGCGGCTGGCTCCGGCGCGCCCACCGGCTGTTGGAGAAGACTCCGCAGTCCCCGGAGCATGCCTGGCTCATGACGTTTGACGCGCACCACTGGCCTTGGTGAGTCAAGGCCGGATCCACGACGGGATGCACCTCCTCGACGAAGCCGCCGCGGCGGCCTCGGCCGGTGAGATCGGGGACCTGCAGGCCGTCGCCTTGACGAGCTGTTACATGATCTACGCCTGTGATCGTGTGCGCGACTATCCGCGCGCCGCGCAGTGGTGCGACCGTCTCACGGACTTCTGCCGGCGCTGGCGTCTCAGCATGCTGTTCGCGGTGTGCCGGATCCAGTATGCGGGCGTGCTCATCTGGCGCGGCGAGTGGGCGGCGGCGGAGCGTGAGATCACCGCCGCCGCCCGGGAATTGGCGGTGATCCGCCCGGCGCTCGGTCTCTCTGCGACGGCTCGGCTGGCCGAGCTCCGGCGGCGTCGGGGGCGCTGGGACGAGGCCGCGCGGTTGTTCGGGCAGGCGGAAGCCTCCACCGCCGCGCTGCTGTGGCGGGCGGAGCTCGCCTTGGATCAGGGCGACGCCGCCGCGGCCTGACTTGCCGCGCCGCGCCTAACTCCGCGCTCGGCCCCGAAACAGCCGCCGCTCGAGCGCCGCGAGGCCGCTCGTGGAGAGCAGGCCGAGGACGGACAGGACGGCGATTCCCGCAAGCAGGCGCGCCGTCTGCATCAGATCGCCAGCATAGAGAATGAGGTAACCGATGCCGGCGGTCGCGGCGATCATCTCGGCGGAGACGACCAGCAGCAGAGACATCCCGGCGGCGAGGCGCAGGCTCGCGAAGACCATCGGGACGGACGCCGGCAGCTGCACTTTCGTGATGATGTGCAGGCGGCCGGCGCCGAGACTCCGCGCCGCCCGGACGAGCAGCGGATCGACGTCGCGAATGGCACTCATCGTCCCGATGGCGACGGGAAAGAACGCGCCCACGGCGATGACGGCGATTTTCGGCGCTTCGCCGATGCCCAGCCACAGGATGAGGAGCGGCAGCAGGGCGATTTTCGGAATCGGGTAGATGGCGGCGATGAGCGGGTCGGCCACCGCCTCTGCCGGCCGCGAGACGCCCGCCAACACCCCCACGATCAGGCCGGCGGCGCTCCCGAGCGCGAACCCGGCGGCGATCCGGCCCAGGCTCGCGCCGAGACTCCGCCACAGGTCGCCCGTGGAGGCCAGATGGGCGAGCTCGCCGGCAACGGCCTCCGGCGACGGCAGAAACACCGCGGGGACCGCGTGTGATCGGGCCAGCGCCTCCCATGCGGCGAGCAGGCCCACAATCGACCCGATCCGCAACACCCGGTGCCCGCGCCCGCCCCGAGACGCAACCGGCCGGGCCTCGAGCGTGATGACTTCGCGGGAACCGCCGGGGCGCCCGGCCGGCGGCAGAGCGGCCTCACCGATGACCGGCGCGGCGTCGGGTCGCGAGGGCGCGGCCACGTCAGTCCGCCTCCTGCATCGCCGTCCGGGCCTCATCGCGGATCATCGACCAGACCTCGTGCGTGAAGCGGCCGAAGGCGGCGTCGGCGAGGATGGTTTCGCGCCGCGGGCGTTCGAACGGGACCGGCAGGACGGCGCGCACCCGGCCGGGCCGCCGGGACAGCACGGCGATCCGGTCCGCCAGGTAGACCGCCTCCTGGATGTTGTGCGTGACGTACAGCACCGTCTTACGCGTGCGCTCCCAGATGGCCAGGATTTCGTCCTGCATCAGCTGCCGCGTCTGCGCGTCGAGCGCGGACAGCGGCTCGTCCATCAACAGCACCGCCGGATCGACGCACAGGGCGCGGGCGATGCCGACGCGCTGCCGCATACCGCCCGACAACTCGGACGGATACCGGGTCTCGAACCCGTCGAGGCCGACCAGGCGGACGTACTCGCGCGCGCGCCGGTCGCGCTCCGCGGCGGGGACCCGCCGCACCTCCAGGCCGAACGCGACGTTGTGGAGCACCGTGCGCCATTCGAAGAGGGCGAATTCCTGGAAGACGAGCGCGGTCAGGGGCCGGTCCGCGCGCTCGCCGTCGAACACGATGCGCCCGGCAGACAGCGGAAGGAGTCCGGCGGCCAGCAGCAGCAGCGTGGACTTTCCGCACCCGCTCGGGCCGATGATCGCGAGAAATTCCCCGCTGCCGACGGTCAGGTCGACGCCGGCGAGGGCGTCGATCGCGCTTCCGTCCCGGCGCGCGTACCGCTTCGTGGTCTGCTCGAACCGGATCTCCACGCGACCGCTACGGCCCCAGCGATCGAACGGCTTCGGTGACGAAACCGGTGTCCACGAACTGGTTGAGCGGCACGTACCGGGTCGCCATGCCGTTGGCGACGTACCACGCCTCCTGCCGCTCGAGATCGAGGAGGTAGAGACGGGCGTCACGGTCGATGTACGGCAGCGACTTGGCGACGGCCGGTTCCGTCTGGTCGATGGCGCGGGCCGTGACGGCGACGATCGACGCGCACGACCCCCGCGGCGGCCGGCGAAGGCACGCGTCGAAATAGTCGCGCGTCGCGCGGACGTATGCGCGCATGAACCGCACGCCCAGGGCGTGATCCTGGGTGAGCCGCCGGCCGTAGAACACACCCGTAACCTGGTTGACGAGCCGGTCGCCGACGTAGAAGAGGATCTTGCCCCAGCCGTCCTGCTCAGCGGCCGCGCCCCACGGCGGCGAGAGCAGCGCGGCGGCGATCTGGCCGGTGCGCAGCGCCTCGGCGACGAGGCTCACCTCCCGCAGCGGCACCAACTGCACGTCTTGGAGCGTCATCGATTCCCGCTCCAGGAGTTTCGCGATCTGGTAGTGGAAGGTCGATCCGAGCGTGGTGATGCCGATCCGTTTGCCGCGCAAATCCCGCAGCGACCGGACGCCGGACGTATACGTCGCCTTGGTGACCACGACGGCGTTGAGGGGGTAGCCCGGACGCTCCTGGCCCCGGTCCGCGACGAGGTAGATCTTCCCGCCGCCCGCGGCCAGGTTGAACAGCGTCCCGGTAATCCCCGTCGCACCGACGTCGATGTCGCCGGTGACCGTGGCCGTGGCGACCGGAGCGGCGGCGCCGAAGTACGTGAACTGGACCTGAAGGCCCTCCTGACGAAAGTACCCCCTCTCGACGCCCCAAAAGAGCGGGGCGCCCCCGACCAGTTTCAAGGTCCCGACGCGGACCGCCGCGGGCGCCTGCGCCACGGCGCCGGACGTGGTAATCGTCACGGCGAGGGCGGCGGCGATCACGACGGTCGTGAAAGCCGAGCGATGCACTGAGTCTGCCTCCTGTCTCATGGTGCCGATGGTGATCACCGGCCGATCGGCTGTCACCCAACGTTCGGTGCCCGGCAAACGGCCCCTGCCCGGGCGGCGCCTCGCGGACGTGACCCGGCGGTGACGGAGCCGTGCGACGCTGGTGGAATATTATAGAGCACTAGAAGGCGAGAACAGGGGGCCGGGCATGACCGACTTGGGGCGTTACATCCTCGAGGAGTGGGCGGAAGATTACCGTGAAGGCCGCCTGGGACGGCGAGAATTCCTGCGCCGGGTCGTGATCTTCGGCGGCGGCGCGCCGCGGGGGGCGAGCGTGCTCGCCGCGCTCGGGATCGTGGCTTCAGCCGAAGAGGTCGCGGCCGCCGCCGGCGCGCCCGCGCCTCCGGCCGTCGTGGCCGCGGCACCCGCGGTGGCGCCGGACGATCCGACGCTCGAGACCCGAATGGTCTCGTTTCCCGGCACGCCGCCGGGCCCGCGGACGGTGATCGGGTACCTCGCGCAGCCCAAGGGCGCGTCGCACGCGCCGGGCGTGGTCGTGATCCATGAGAACCGCGGCCTCGTCGGTCACATCCAGGACGTCGCGCGCCGCCTTGCCAAGACCGGGTACGTCGCCCTGGCGCCCGATCTCATGTCCGGCGCCGGCGGCACGGACAAGGTCGCCGATCCGGCCGAGATCGCGGCGACGCTTGGCCAGATCCCGCCCGAGCAACTGGTGGCGATGCCGGCGGCCGGGCTGCGCTATCTGCAGTCGCTCCCGTCCGCCCGCGCCGACCGGATCGGCGCCGTAGGGTTCTGTTTCGGGGGCGGGGTGACGTGGCGCCTGGCGACCGCGGTGCCCGACCTCCGAGCCGCGGTCCCATTTTACGGCATCAATCCGCCGCTCAAAGACGTGTCGAACATCCGCGCCGCGGTACTCGCCCTGTACGGCGCACTCGACGCGCGGGTCGACGCGGGCATTCCGGCAATCCGCGGCGCGATGGACGCCGCCAAGGTGGTGTACGAGATCGTCGTCGAGCCCGGCGCCGGTCACGCGTTCTTCAACGACACGGCGCCGAGCTATCACGCCGAGGCCGCGCAGGACGCCTGGACGCGGTTGCAGGTTTGGTTCGGACGGTATCTGCGGAGCGCCTGACAGACGTCAATGTCAACGCCTCCGAATGCGGCAGATGGACACGTGCGGGTGCTTGCCGACGGCAGGCGCATCCCCGTGCTCGCCCTCGGCGTCTGGCAGGTACCCAACGGGCCCGGGTGCGTCAGGGCCGTACGCTGGGCGTTAGACGCCCGATACCGACACATTGATACCGCTCAGATCTACGGCAACGAAGAAAGCGTCGGGCGGGCGCTGAGGGACAGCGGCGTGCCGCGCGAGGAAGTGTTCCTCACGACAAAGTTTGATCCGGCACGCAAGGACCCGGCTGCGGAGGCTGAGCGCAGCCTGAGACGGCTCGGCGTCGACTACGTCGACCTGTACCTCGTCCACTGGCCACAGGGTGGTGCAACCCGGGCGTGGCCGGGTATGGAGCGGACTCGTGAACTCGGCTACGCACGTTCGATCGGCGTTTCCAACTTTGGCGTTCACGAGTTGGAGCAGGTGCTGGCGGCGGCTACCGTAGCGCCGGTGGTCGACCAAGTGCAGTTCAGTCCGTTTGAGCACCGCCGCGCACTGCTCGACGCGGCGAAGGACCGCCGCATCGCGGTGGAGGCGTACAGCCCCCTCGGGACCGGCCGGCATCTCCGGAACGATACGGTTCGGCGGGTCGCATCGCGAGCCGGCCGCACACCGGCTCAGGTGTTGCTTCGCTGGTGCCTGCAGCACGGCCTTATCGTGCTCCCCAAGTCCACGCATCGCGAGCGCATCGAAGAGAACGCCCAGATCTTCGACTTCACGCTCTCGGACCGAGACATGGCGGCGCTGGACGCGCTCGACCGGGCGGGCGGCACCGACCGGGCCCTCGAAGACAGGTGGTGGTGAGGCGGGCGGCATTCCGGTGGTCGCGTGTCGGAAACCGAGCCGCCGCACAAGACCTATCAGCAGTGGATGCTCGCGCAATCCCCGCGCGCGACCGGCGCGCGGGCGGGCGGCAGCCTATACGGCGGGCAGCGTCCCGATAACTCGACCGACCGCGCGATCGAGCGCCTCGACGGTTTGGCCGATCTCCCGCTCGCCGTGGGCGATGCTGAGGAAGCCGCCGCTCCCGAAGATGTGGACGCCCTCGATCAACGCTGCGAGGGCCAACGCGGTGTAGGCCGCGGTCTGGCGCTGGCCCTTGAGGTCCTCGGGGCTGAGCGCGGCGATCGACGCCGGATCGCCCGGCCGGAGACGTTCGTCGAAGGCAAGATGGAACGTCGATGAATCGCCGTAGGCGATCCCGCACACGCCGTGGCGGGCAAGGACGGCGTTGACGTCGCGGCGCAACGCCGCGGCCGTGCGATCGCAACCCTCCTGTACCGTCGCGTCGCGCACGATGTCGAGGCACGCGACGCCGGCGGCCGCGGACACCGGGTTGGCGTTGAATGTGCCCGGATGACGCAACTGCCGCCGCGGCCCACCGGACAGCGCGATCAACTCCAGCAGATCTCGCCGCCCGGCCACCGCCCCGCCGGGCAGGCCCCCCGCGACGATCTTGGCCATCGTCGTGAGGTCCCCGCGAATCCCCGCCAGTTGCTGGACGCCCCCCGGCGACCACCGGAAGCCGGTGATCACCTCGTCGACGATGAGAAAGACGTCGTGCGCGGCCGTCACCTCGTCCAGGCCGCGCAGAAAATCGAGCCTCATCGGGACCGATCCGAACGAGGCGCCGCTCGGCTCGACGATGACGGCGGCGACGTCGCGATCGTGCCGCAGCGTTTCATCGAGCACGGCGAGGTCGGGCGGCAGCACGAGCGTGTCCGCCGCCGCGGCGGGGGTGACCCCGGCCGGCACGTCGTCCCACGGCGGGGCCTGGCCGGGCGAGACCGCGTCGTGCCACCCGTGGAAGTGCCCCTGGAACTTGACGAGCTTCGTCCGGCCGCTCGCGGCCCGCGTCACCCGGAGGGCCAGCAGCGTCGCCTCGGTGCCGGAACTTGTGAACCGCACCATCTCGGCGCCGGGCACGAGGCGCGTGATGCGGTCCGCCCATTCGAGCTCGCCCTCGTGGTTGGCCCCGTAGTGTGTGCCGAGTCCGACCTGCCGGCGCACCGCCTCGACGATCGCCGGGTGAGCGTGTCCCAGGATCAGGGCCCCGTGGCCCATCGCGTAGTCGATGTACTCGTGACCGTCGACGTCCCACTTGCGGGCGCCTTCGGCGCGGGCGATGTAGGGCAGGAACGGAGTGAACTGCCTCGACTCATGGGTGATGCCGCCGGGGAGGACGCCCCCGGCGCGCTCGAAGAGGGCGCGCGACCGCGGCCTCGCCTGCGTGTATTCTGCGGTGAGATCGGTCGGCAGCACTCTCGTCTCGGCCATACGGCACGCTCCTTTGCCCGGCCCGCACGGACCGGACCGCAAGAAGTATTTGGCCCGGTCGCTCTGGAATCCCTGGTCGGCGGAATCCGTTCCTGCCGCCGTCCGCGGCGTTGACGGCGGGACCGCCGGCGGTCGAAAGAGGAGGCAAATCGATGGATTACGCGTCGCTGTTCCGGCTCGACGGCCGGGTGGCCCTCGTGGTGGGCGCCGCCTCCGGGATCGGGCAGGCCTCGGCGCGCGCGCTCGCGGCGCTCGGTGCCCACGTCGTGTGCGCGGACGTCGACCGGGGAGGTGCTGAAGCCACGGCGCGCCTCATCGTCGAGGCGGGGAGCGGGGCCAGCGCGGACCAGGTCGACATCGCGCGGGAATCGGACGTCGTGCGCCTGTTTTCGACCGTGGCGGACCGGCACACGGCCCTCGACGTCTGCGTCGTGACCCCTGCCGTGAACGCGCGCAAACCCGTGCTGCAGTACACGTCGGAGGATCTCGACCGGGTGATCGGCGTCAACTTGAAGGGGACCTTCTACGTCCTTCGCGAAGCCGGCCGGCGCATGGCGGAGCGCGGCCGCGGCAGCATCATCGCGTTTGCCTCCATTCGCGCCGTGCAGGTCGAACCGGGGCAAAGCGTCTACTCCGCGACGAAGGCCGGCATCGCGCAGCTCTGCCGGACGCTCGCCGCGGAGCTCGGGCCGCGCGGGGTGCGCGTGAACGCCGTGGCCCCCGGGGTCGTGGATACGCCGCTGACGCGGCAAATTGCGAAGGACGAGGCGTGGCACCGCGCCTACGCCGAGCGCAACGCGCTCGGCCGCTGGGCCTCCCCCGACGAGATCGCCGGGCCGGTGGCGTTTCTGGCCTCGGACGCGGCGAGCTACATCACCGGGTCCGTCCTGTTCGTCGACGCGGGATGGACCGCCATCGACGGGCGGTTCACCCCGCCCCTGTAGCGGCCGCGAGCGTGCCTCGCGGGCGCCGCTGACCGATTCCACCGGGGGGTGACGACGCGAACGTGGGCCCGGAGATGAGCTTTCATTGGGAGATGCTGAGCGACAGCCGCCGGAACGACGCGTACCGCGCGGCCATCCTCGAGACCGCCCCCGGCCGCGTCGTCTACGACGTGGGCGCCGGCGTGGGCCCGATGTCGCTGTATGCCCTCCAGGCGGGGGCGCGGCGCGTCTACGGTATCGAAGCGGACCGGGACGCGTACCAGCAACTCCGGCGGCTCGGCCGCCGGTTTCCTCAGTTCGTGCCGATCCGGGGCGATGCCGTGCGGGGACCGCTCCCCGGGGAACCGCCGGACGTGGTGGTATGCGAGATGTGGTCGTCCTGGCTGAGCGACTGGCCCATGGTGCAGGCCCTCAACCGTTTCCGGCGGTACGCGCCGCGGTGCACGGTCATCCCGGTGCGGGGCCATCACGTCCTGCAACTCGGCTACGCCGATCATGGTGTCGGCCCGGAGCTCGACTTTCCGCCCGGGACGTACGCGGCGATCTTCGGGGAGCCCGGTGCGATCGAGGAGATGTCGTTGCCGGTGCTGGCCGCGACCACCGACTTCAACCGCACGATCGCGCCGATCGACACGACGGTGTCCCTCACACCCCTGGCGAGCGGGGCCGTCAACACCCTGCGGCTGTGGAGTTACGAAGAGGTGCGCGACGGCCATCCGTCCCCCCGTGCGGGAACACGCGGGGACGTGCTCATCCGCTGGATCCGGCCCGTGCGCGTGACGCGCGGGCGCCGGGTCCGGGTCCGCATCCGGCACCGCTGGGACGTCGGTTTTCGGGTGGCCGTGCTGTGAAGGATCTCGCCGCATCGCGGGTGGCCATCGCGTCACCCGAGGCGCTGGCCCGGGACATGGCGGCGGTGGTCGGCCCGGCGTACGTCTTTCGGCATTCCTCGGACGTGCTCGCCTACGAGTACGACGCGTCCAATCTCACCGCGCCCCCCGACCTGGTCGTGCTGCCGGGCAGCGCCGCCGAGGTGGCCGAGGTCCTCGCCGTCGCGGCGCGCCATCAGGTACCGGTGACGGCCCGCGGGGCGGGGACGGGCATCGCCGGCGGCGCGCTCCCGATTGTCGGCGGCGTCGTCGCCGCCCTCACTCGGCTGGACCAGATCCCGGCGATCGATCTCGACAACCGGTTCGCCGTGGTGGAGCCGGGCGTCACGAACATCGACATTACCCGCCGAGTGTCCGGCGACGGCTACTTCTACGCGCCCGATCCGTCGAGCCAGTACGCGAGCAGCATCGGCGGCAACGTCGGCCACAACTCGGGCGGCCCGCACACGATCGCCTACGGCGTAACGTCGAACCACATCCTCGCGCTGGAAGTCGTGCTGGCGGACGGCACGCGGGTGCGCACGGGGGGCCCGGCCCCGGATGCGCCGGGGCTCGACCTCACGGGGCTCGTCGTCGGGAGCGAAGGGACGCTCGGGGTCGTGACACGGATCTGGGTGCGCCTGCTCCGCCGGCGCGAGGCCGTCACGACGCTGCTCGCCATTTTCCCGGACCTCGATCGCGCGAGCGAGGCCGTGACCGAGATCATCGGACGGGGCGTCGGCCCGGTCGCGCTCGAAATGCTGGACCGGAACACGATCCAGGTGGTCGAGCCGTTTGTCCACGCCGGCTACCCGCTCGACGCGGAGGCGGTGCTGCTCATTGAGGTCGAGGGCCTGCGCGGCGTGCTCTGCCGCTCGGCCGAGGTCATCGAGTCGATATGCCGCTCGCGCGGCGCGACCGAGGTGCGCGCCGCCCGGTCCGAGGACGAGCGGGCCGCGCTGTGGCTGGGCCGCAAGGCGGCGTTCGGCGCGATGGGCCGGATCGCGGTCAACTACTATCTGCACGACACGGTCGTGCCGCGATCGCGGCTGCCGGAGGTGCTGCGCGCGGTTCAGGCGGTCGCCCGCCGCGAGCGGCTGACCGTCGCGAACGTGTTTCACGCGGGCGACGGCAACCTCCACCCGATCATCATCTTCGACGCGCGCGTGCCGGGCGAGACGGAGCGGGTGATCCGCGCCGGCGAGGAGATACTCCGGCTGGCCGTGGACGCCGGCGGGACGATTTCGGGCGAGCACGGCATCGCCTTCGAAAAGAACAACTACATGCCGTGGATCTACACCGGCGCGGACCTCGGCGCGATGCGCCGGGTCAAGGACGTGTTCGATCCGGACGGGCGCATGAATCCGTGGAAGATGTTCCCGACCCCGATCTCGAGCGCGGACGTGCTGCTCGCGCCCACCCGAGTCCCGGCGGGCGACGGGTGGTGGGTGTAGGAGGCCGCGGGGCTCACCGGCGCGGCGCCGCGCTCCGGATCACGCCGACCACGTCGCCGACGGCATCGACCAGCCGGACGAACTCGAGGTCTCCCGGCTCGATTCTGACGGCCTCCGGCAGGCGGTCCAGCACGGCGCGCCACTCCGGCCCCACGAGCACGAGCGGCCGCCGGGGGATCGAGTCCGTCTGGAACAAATTCCACGTGAGGGCCACTTCGCCGAGTGTCCCCAGGCCGCCGGGCATGGCGACGTAGGCATCGGTCGCCGTGAGGGTCGCGATGCGCTGGAAGAGGTCCGGCGTCGCGACCTCGTCGGTGACCCACCGGTTGGGGCGGATGCGGGCCGCCCAGGACGACACGGTGACGCCGACCGCGCGGCCGCCGGCCTCGACGGCGCCCCGGCTGACGGCCTCCATGACGCCGGCGTAGCCGCCCGTGTAGACCGTGTAGCCCGCTTCCGCGAGCAGGCCTCCGAGCCGCTGCGCCTCGCGATACGCCGGGTCTGCGGGCAACAATCTCGATGAGCCGAAGACGGTCACGCGGCCGGACATGACGGGATCCTCCTCGCGTTTCGCTACTCTGGCATAATAGAAAGGCGACCGGGCTGACGCAGACACGGAGGCCACCGCATGCCGGATCGACACGATCGCGGCCGACGTCGCGGCCCGCGGGGCGGGTTGCGGCCGGCCGCCCTTGCGTTCACGCTGGCGGCCGCCCTCGTCTTGGGGCTGCCGGCGCGGGGTCCCGCCGCCACCCACCCGGTGGCCGGCGTGGCGGAATTCTACGCCGTCGGCACGCTGCCCCTGTTCGCGCTGACCGATCCGGAGCGCTACTGCGCGGATGCCTTGACCGCCCTGGCGGCGCGCGCCGGCGCAGACGTCCTCACGGTCCTGCCGCGCGCCGAGATGCACCGCGCGGAGGCCGCGCTCGGCTGGCGCACGTCCGACGCGCTCAGTTTCGGCCGGCTCGGGGCCCTGGCGCAGGCGGTCCGCGCCGATCGGCTGATCGTGGGATGGATCAAACAGGCGGAGGCGTATCCTCAGAGCTTCTTTGAGTTCGACGGGCACGCGGTGCTGGACACGCAGGTCTTCGACGCGCGCCAGAGTCGCATCACATGGCAGCGTGAGACAGAAGGATACGGTATAGCTCCGGCGCGCGGTCTCGCCCTGGAGGAGGCTCTGGACAACGCGCTCGCTCGCGGCGTCCGCGCCGCCGTCACCGCCGCGTCCGCACCACCGCCGTAAGGGGGAGACGATCCGTGGCCGACGAGCATGATCTCAGACGGCGTCTGGTTGTGTTGTTGCAGGGGGGCAGAGCCCACGTCGCGTTTGACAAGGCGGTCGCGCGTCTGCCCGAAGCGCTGCGCGGACGCCGGCCGCGCGGCCTCCCGTACTCGCCCTGGCAGCAGGTCGAGCACATCCGGATCACTCAGGCCGATATTCTCGGGTACACGCGCGATCCCAAGCACCCGTCTCTCGCCTGGCCGGAGGAGTACTGGCCGAAGCGTCCGTCGCCGCCGTCACGCGCGTCGTGGGACCGTAGCATCAAGGCGTATCGCGCCGACCGCCAGGCGTTCTGCGACCTGGTGATGGATCCTGCCGCCGACGTGCTCGCGCCGCTCCCGCACGATCCGGAGGTCAACATCGTGCACATGGCCCTGCTGGCCGCTCAGCACACGTCCTATCACGTGGGGCAGTTGCTCGTCATCCGACGCCTGTTGGGCGCCTGGAGCGGTTAGGCGTCGTCGGGCCGGGTGGGAGACCATAGCCGAGGGGAAGGTGATTTCGCGCACCGGGACCCTGCGCTGGCGGGGTGCCTGCGCGCGCTCGCGACCGGGTCGCGCCTCGTCTTCGTCGCCGGGCTGCCCGGCACCGGCAAGAGTCTCGTCATCCGGGCGCTGGCCGGCTACGCGGCCGCCGCCGGCCGGGCGGTGCACACGCTGCAGTGGGATGTCGTGCGGCCGGCTTTCGAGGTCGCGCCGGCGGGGCGCCGATATCCGCTGGCCGACGGGGTGACGCACGTCGTCATTCGCAAGGCGGCCGGGCTGTGGGTGCGGGCGGCCGTGGCGTCCTGGAACGCGGCGCATTCGGGCGCCGTGCACGTGCTGATCGGAGAGGCACCGTGTGCGGGCGGGCGATTCGTCGAACTGGCCCGTCCGGCGCCCGATCACGCCGAGCCCGTCTTGGCGGCGCCGTCGTGCCGGTTCGTGGTCCCCGTGCCGTCCGGCGAGGTGCGGGCGTTCATCGAGGCGGAGCGCGATCGCCGGATGGCCCAACCGCTGCATCCGCGAGAGCGTGACGATGCGCCGAGCCATGTCCTCCGCGCGTTGTGGGCCGATCTCGCCGGCGTCGCGCAGACGCTGGGGCTGCGGCCGGCGCGCGAGACGGCCGGGGTTGGCTACGATCCCGCGCTCTACGAAGCCGTCTATCGCCGCGTGCTGGCGCGGCGGCACACCGAGACGCTCCCCCTCACGCGGGTGCTGCCGGTCGCGGGCGTCTCCCCGTACGACGTGGGCGTCCCGGTGTCGGAACTTGTGCCGTCCCCGCCCGAGATCGAGACGGCCATCCACGCCGTCGAAGCGGAGTATCCGGATCCGGCCCGACTTGCCGCGGAGATGGATCGCTGGTACCTGTCACCGCCGTGACGGCGTGGCCAGGCGCTCGTCGTGCCATGCCTTCGGGACGGGGGCGGTGAGGGGGGCGTAGTGTTCGGGGCGGCGGCGCCCGAAGAAATTCCACCGCTCGCGTGCCTCGCGGGACTGCTCCAGATCGATCTTCGCCGCGACAAGCTCGTCGCCGGTGGTGGCGGCCTCTGCATGACGAGGTCGTTCAGCGCGAGCGCCTGCGGGGCGGCCGGCGTATTGTACCCGATCAGCACCACGTCGGCCCCGCGGAGCCCGAGGCAGCGGTACGTTTCGCTGTAGCGGCGGTCCTGGCAGATCGCGATCCCGATGCGCGCCGGTCCGGTCTCGAACACCCGATAGCCGGTGTCGCCGGGATCGAAGTAGCAGGGTTCGTGCGCGCGTCCGGGGATGCCGGGCCACGACCTGGGCCCGCTCCGCGATCGCCTCGTCCATGAGCCGCAGCATGCGCGCGACGATCGTTTCGACGGGCGTCCCGTCGTTGTTCGGGCCCATCTGCGCGGCGGCGACTCTCAGATATCGGGCCCTGGGATCTCCTCCTCAGCGTGTCCGGCCGCGCGGCGGGACCCGACCGGGCGGCACCGGGGGCGGCACCGTTTGGTTCGGCTACACCCGAGCGCGACCTCCCGCCTCGTGCGGTGGAGGTGTGGACCGGACACCGCGCCAATACCGGATCGGTCGTGTCGCGGGACGGTCGTCCGGCCGCTCTTTCGCCCGCCACACGCGCCAGGGGGCCTCTATGTTTCCACAGCTGCACGCGTTCACCGACGTCGCGCTCCTGCTGCTCCGGCTCATGGTGGCGGTGGTGTTCGTCAACAGCGGCTGGAGCACGCTCAGGGATCCGGCGGCGCGCGCCAAGGATCTCGGGCTCGGCGGCCCGTTCACGGTGTGGCTGGGGGTCGCCGAGGGCCTCGGCGGGCTCGCGGTCGCCTTCGGAGTCCTGATTCAGCCGGCCGCGGCCGGCCTGATCCTGATCAACGCGGGGGCGATCTACAAGAAGATTTTTGCCTGGCACACGGGATTTTGGGGCGACGCGGCGGCCGGCTGGAGCTACGATCTCATCATGATAGTCATGAGCCTCGTGATCCTCACCACGGCCGGCGGCCGATTCGTGGTCTGGGGATAGGGGAGCCTCCGGGATCTCGAGGCGGTGAGAGCGATGGACCGGAAGCGATGGGCGGCGGTCGACGCGTATATCACCGGTCTCCTCGTGGAGCCCGATCCGGGCTTGGACGCGGCGGTCGCCGCCCGCGCCGCGGCGGGGCTGCCGGCGCACGACGTTTCGCCGAATGAGGGCAAGCTGCTCTATCTCCTTGCGAGCATCCAAGGTGCGCGGGCGATTCTCGAGATCGGGACGCTGGCCGGCTACAGCACGATATGGCTCGCCCGCGCGCTGCCACCGGACGGACGGCTTGTCACCCTGGAGGGCGATCCGCGGCGCGCCGACGTTGCCCGCGCCAACGTCGCCCGCGCCGGGCTGACCGGCGTGGTCGACGTCCGCGTGGGACCGGCGCTTGACACGCTCCCGCAGGTGGCGGGCCCGTTCGATCTCGTCTTCATCGACGCCGACAAGCGCAACAATCCAGGCTACCTCGAGTGGTCGCTCAGGCTGTCCCGTCCCGGCACGTTGATCATCGCCGACAACGTGGTGCGCGGGGGCGCGGTGGCCGACCGGGCCAGTCCCGATCCGGATGTCCAGGGCGTTCGCCGATTCAACGAGCTGATCGCGGCCGATTCGCGTCTAACCGCCACGGCGATTCAGACCGTCGGCGCCAAGGGGTGGGACGGGTTCGCACTGGTCCTGGTGGCCGGAGACCGGGGGCGCTAGGCGGGAGGCAACCGAAGGGGGCTGTGTGATCTCTGCGCAGAAGGGGACCGCCGGCGTGGACCGTCCATGCTCCATGCTTTGTGGTCACAATGTGCTAAGATGTAGTCATTACACGTAGGGCGAGGAGAGTATGGCCACGGTGGGCGTCCGCGAACTGAAGGCGCGCCTGAGCAGTTACTTGAAGCGGGTGAAATCGGGTGAACGCCTTGTCGTAACCGAACGCGGGCGGCCGGTTGTGATCGTGAGCCCCATCGCCTCCGCCGCGCACACGGTGCGGCTTCAGGCCATGCTGAGGGCGGGGGCCGCCCGGTGGGCCGGCGGCAAGCCGCGCGGGTCCGCGAAGCCGGCCCGTCTCCTGCGCGGGCGGCCGGTTGCCGAGGCCGTCATCGAGGAACGCAGGTGATCTTGTATCTCGACGCCAGTGCGTTGGTGAAGCTCTACATCGACGAAGACGGCGCGACCGTCGCCCGGAGTGCGGTGCGCGACGCGGAGATCGTGGCGACGTGCGAGATCGCGTACGTGGAGGCACGCGCGGCGTTGGCCCGCCGCTACCGGGAACGGGCGTTGAGCCGGTCGGGATACCGCGGGGCGATCCGCGACCTCGAAGCCGACTGGCCGCAGTTTTTCCTTGTGGCGGCGCGCGGGCCGCTGATTCGGGAAGCCGCCGCCATCGCGGAGCAGTATGCGCTGCGTGCGTACGATGCGCTGCATCTGGCGGCCGGCGTTGCGACCAAGGGTGACGCGACCGAAGACGTCCTCTTTGCCTGCTGGGATCCGAACCTCTCGGCCGCGGCTGTGAAGACGGGTCTGAGGGTGTTGCCTGAGTAGTCGCAGTCATGCACGGGCAAAGAGACGAATCCCGGGAAGCGGACCGGACAATGACGGTTGCGGGGTGGAGACATGAGCGTGGACGTGGGTAAGGTCCAGGTCTTGGCCAGGAACTGGTGGGCGCTCGCGCTTCGCGGTGTTTTCGCCATTGTGTTCGGGCTGATCGCCCTGCTGGCACCGGGCGTGACCCTGGTCGCCCTCGTGATCCTCTTCGGCGCATACTCGCTCGTCGACGGGTTTTTCGGCATCATCGCGGCGGTGCGGGCGGCGGAAGCCCGTCACCGCTGGGGCTGGCTTGTCGTGGAGGGCATCGCCGGCGTCCTGACGGGGATCATCACCCTGGTGTGGCCGGCGATCACCGCCATCGTCCTTCTGTACCTGATCGCGTTCTGGGCACTGGTGACCGGTGTCCTCGAACTCATCGCCGGGTTTCATCTGCGGGGGCATCTCGCCGGCGAGTGGATGCTGCTCCTGGGCGGCGCGGCGTCGGTCATCTTCGGGATCATCTTGATCATTCACCCGCTGGCCGGGGCGCTCGCGCTCTTGTGGCTGATCGGAATCTACGCGATTGTGTTCGGACTGCTGGGCCTGATCCTGGCGTTCCGTCTGAGGGGACGCATGACGGCCCCCGCCGTCTAGGCACCGCCGAAGGAGACGAGCATGCAGGCGATATGGCGCGGTCAGGTGATCGCGGCGAGTGATCGCACCGTCGAGGTGGGCGGGTACCGGTACTTCCCGCGGGAGACCGTGCGGATGGATCTCCTGCAGGCGGTGCCGAAGACGGAGAGCGACCTGGCCTGCCCGCACGGCGTGCAGTTCTACGACGTCGTCGGGGACGCCGCCCGGAGCGATCGGGCCGCATGGTCGTACGAAGCGCCCCGCGCATCGATGAAGCGGGTGGATCATTGGATGGGTTTCTGGGAGGACGTCGAGATCCGGTGACCGCGTGAGACCGATGGACCCGGTGGATGCATTCCACACACTGGACGTGCGGGTGGGCCGGATCACGGCCGCGGAACCCTTGCCCGGCGCAAAGAAGCCCGCATACCGGCTGACGATCGACTTCGGGTCGCTCGGCGTCCGCGGCTCGAGCGCTCAACTCACGGACTTGTATCGTCCCGAGCAGTTGGTGGGCCGGTCGATCATCGCCGCCGTGAATCTCGGCGCGCGCCGCATCGCCGGTTTCGCCTCGGAAGTGCTGGTGCTCGGGGTGCCGGACGCCGAAGGCCGTGTCGTACTCCTGTCGACGGAGCGCGACGTACCCCCTGGTGGCCGGATGTTCTGACGGCCAGTGAGGTCTCCGCCCGGCCCCCGCCGCGGCCGAGATTCTAACAGTCTTCGAACAAGAATGGTTTTTCGTCGAAATGATCGAATACGCCGGTTGAACAAGGGCGCGAACCTCCAACCTGTGTTTCCATAACGACGTGAGGATGCGGGCCGCGATGGTTGCGACGATGCGTGACGTGGCAAAGCGAGCGGGCGTTTCCCTGGCCACGGTGTCCTATGTACTCAACAATGGGCCCCGCCGCGTCGGTGCCGCCCGACGGGAACGGGTTTGCGCGGCGGCACACGAACTCGACTATCAGCCCCGCGCGTCTGCGCCGCGCCGGGTGCTGGTGATCGGCGTCGTTGTCCCGGATGTGACGAATGCCTTCTTCGCGCGGGCCGTCCAGGGCATCGAAGACGTGCTGCGTCCCGCGGGTCACCTCGTCGTGGTCGGATCGAGCGGGGAAGATCCTGTCCGCGAGCGGCATCTGATCCAGTCACTCGTCCGGCGGGGTGTCGCCGGCCTGGTCCTGACACCATGTGCGGAGATCTCTCGCGAGGCCGGGCGGCTGGGGCGACGGGTCGCCCCAATGGTGATCATGGACCGCGAGGGCGGCTCGACCGGCCTGAACCGGGTGACCATGGACAATTATCGGAGCGCTTTTCAAGCGGTGCGCCTGCTGTGGGAGAGCGGCCATCGCCGCATCGGGCTCGTCAACGGTCCGGATCGTATCGATACCGCGCGCGAGCGGCTACGCGGCTATACCGAGGCGCTCGCGTTCGCCGGGCTTCCGTTCGATCCCGGGCTCGTGCAGAGCGGGGCGTTCAGCTTCGAACACGGGCTCCACGGCACACGGGCGCTGCTCGGCCTGCCCGAGCCGCCGACCGCGGTGTTCAGCAGCAGCACGATCCTGACGGCCGGCATGATGTGGGCGCTCCGCGAGCACCGGCTGCGGGTGCCGGACGACATCGCCGTGGTGGGGTTTGGCGACACGATTTGGGCGCCGCTCGTGACCCCGCCGCTTACCGTGATCGAGCAACCGAGCCGGTTGATGGGGGAGACGGCCGCACGGCTGCTGCTCGCGGCCATCTCCGGCGAGCCCTCGGCAGGCGACCAAGCCGTCGTGCTGGAGTCGCGTCTGATCCTACGGGAATCCCACTGGCGCGTGACACAGCCGGCTCTCGCGAATGGACCCGTGGCAGCCGGCTCGGGGGCCTGAGTTCGTGACGTTTGCTCCCCCGGGGCACGATTCCTTCGAGCTGAGCGCGTTCGGCGACGAAGTGGCGGACGGCCTCGACGCCCAACTCGCCGCCCTGCGCGGCGAGGACGTTCGCTTTCTGGAGGTCCGCGCCGTGTCGAAGACGAGCGTCGTCGATCTGCCGGACGAGGCGCTCGACCGGATCCGCGAGCGCCTCGCCGAGGCCGGGGTCGGCGTCTCCGCGATTGCGTCCCCGGTGGGGAAGACGCCGATCCATGAAGACTTCGGCGTGGAGCGCCGCCGGTTGGCCCGCGCGGCGGAGGCCGCCCGGCGTCTCGGGACCGCGCAGATCCGCGTGTTCTCGTTTTTCATTCCCGATGGGCGCTACGACGCCCACCGGGATGAGGTACTCCGGCGCATGGCCGTCCTGGCCCGGGACGCCGGGTCCCGGGAGCTGACGCTGGTCCACGAAAACGAGTCGTACGTCTATGGCGACACACCCGCACGGTGCCGCGACCTCATCGAGGGGGTCGGCTCTCCGGCGCTGCGTCTGGCATTCGATCCCGCCAACTTTGTTCAGGTGGGCGTTCGGCCGTATGCGGAGGCGTGGCCGCTCCTCGAGCGGTACGTCGCGCACGTGCACGTCAAGGACGCGGTCGCGGTGGACCGGGCCGGCCTGGCGCCCTATCCGGCGCCGGTCCCGCACGACCGGCTGATGGACGCCGTGCGCTTGCCGGGCGAGGGCGCGGGCGAACTGCGCCCGCTGCTTCGCGCGCTGGCCGGGCGCGGGTACGGCGGTTTTCTCGTCATCGAGCCCCACCTGCAGCGCCGGCTGCCGGATCAGGACGGACCGAGGCGCTTTGGGGCCGCGGTGGCATCCCTGCGCGCTCTTCTGCGAGAGGAGGTGGCGGCGACCATCGGGAGATCCGACTGAGACGAAGAGGAGGACGCGAGATGGACGATACCGGGAAGTCTCGTAAGAAGCGTCTTGGACCGCGAGCCGGGACACTCACCCGCCGCCGATTCTTGAAAGTGAGCGGCGCGGGCGTGCTGGCCGCGACGTTGCTGCCCGCGCGCCGGGCGCGCGCCCAAGGCGGTACTGCGATCTCGCTCTTCGTGGGGAAATTCAACGCCAATCCCCAGGCCCAGATCCAGGTCATGGAGACGGTCAAGGCCGCCTTCGAAAGGCTGCACCCCGGCGTCACCATGACCTACGACACGTATGCGACGGCGGGCGAAGAACTGACGAAACTGGAAACCGCGGCCGCCGCCCACGAAGGCCCGGACGTCTTCGAGTTCGGCTCGACCCTCGTCCCGACCGCGTATGCGACCGGGGCGTTCGACGTGATCACCCCGGCGATGTGGGGGCACCTCGGCGGCCAGACCGCGTTCTTCAAGCCGCAGCTCGCGATGAGCGGCCCGTCCGCGGATCGGCTGATCGCCGTGCCGGAGTTCGCCAACCCCTTTGCGATGGTGTACAACACCCGGATGTTCAAAGAGGCGGGGATCGCCAAGCCGCCCGCCACCTGGACCGAGTTCGTGGACACGGCGAAGAAGTTGACCGTGCCCGGAAAGAACCAGTGGGGAACCGTGGTGGATCCGTCCGACGGCTTCGATCCCTGGCACATGGTCTGGCTCTTTGCCACCCAACTCGGCGGCCGGCTCATGGACGCAACGGGAACAAAGGGTCTCCTGGACGCGCCGCTCGTCGTCGAGGCGTCGTCGTTCTGGCTGGACTGGATGGCCAAATTCCAGATCGCGGCCCGTGCCGACGCCACGTACCGGGGGCCGGACGCCCTCCACGCGTTTGCGAACGGGCAGGCGGCGATGTGGGTGATGCAGGGTCCCGGTGCGATCCCAGTGCTCGACAAGTCTCCGGTGGCCAAGGAGTACGCCTGGACGCCCGATCCCTACGTGCCGTACGGCATGACCGGAGTGCCGGCCGGGGGCAAACCGGCCCAGGGCTTCGTCGCGGGCCAGTACCTCTGCATCTTCAAGTACGGCAAGAACAAGGACCTGGCGCTCGATCTCATCCGGCTCATGACGAGCCCGGCCATTCAGTATCAGTTCCTGACGAAATTTGGACAGCTCCCGGTCACCCTGCGGACGTTCGACGCCCACCCGGAAGCCAAGCAGCCGCCCTGGAACATCTTCTACACCGCCGAGCAGCACGCGTACCCGACGCCGTTCTTCGGGTCGTGGGGGCAGCTCGAGGTCGTGGTCGGCCATGCGATCAACAAGATCGCGGCCCAGATCGCCACGAAGGGATCGTACACGCGCGGCGACCTGAAGCAGGCGCTGACCCAGGCGAACGCGGAGCTGGAGGCCTCGCTGAAGCAGCACAAGTGACGGGCCGCCATGCGGCACATCGCCTCGCTGTCGGAAGAATCCCGCGCCCGCGCCGCGGGCGCCGCGCGGCCCGGCGCGGGCGCCGCGGTCGCGCCTCCGTACGCGCTCATGGTCCCGAGCGTCGTCCTGCTGGCGGTGGTCGTCTGGCTGCCCATGCTCTGTGCGCTCTACATCAGCACCACCGCGCTCAACCAGTACACGATCACGAACTGGCTGCACGCGCCGTTTGTCGCGCTGCGCAATTACGTCGACGGCCTGAACCCCAGAGGCCCGCTCACCGGCTCGCTGCTCAACTCGATTCGCGTCAGCCTGGCGTTTGCCGTGCTCACGACGGTGTGCATTACGCCGATCGCGGTCGGCGGCGCGGTGCTGTTCAACGGCCGCGTGTGGGGGCGGGGCGTCTTGCGCGCGATCATGCTCCTGCCCTATGTCATCCCGACGTTTGTCAACGCGATCCTGTGGCGGCTCGTGTTCATGAGCGATTGGGGCGTGGCGGATCGCCTCCTGTCGGCGCTGCGCCTGGCCGGCCCGAACACGTTCTGGCTGATCGGCCCGAACGCGTTCTGGGCGATGATCGTCGCCGACGTCTGGGCGGCGTGGCCGTTTGTCTACTTGATGTCTCTCGCCGCGCTCCAGACGATTCCGGAAGAGCTCTATGACGCCGCGAGGATCGACGGCGCCGGCGGCGCCCGGGCATTTCGGCACGTCACGCTGCCGCTCATCCGGCCGACGCTCAACCTGGCGCTGGTGCTCTCGACCATCAACCATTTCAACAATTTTTCGCTGCCGTTCGTGATGTTCGGCGCCAGCCCGCCGGACTCGGTGAACGTCCTGCCGCTCAACATCTACGTGAGCTCGTTCATCACCTTCAACTTCGGCCTGGGCGCCGCGATGTCGATGATCGCCTTGGTCATCATCCTGACGCCGGCGGTCTTCTACCTGCGGGCCGCCAGGGT
>DASYZR010000102.1 GCA_035945995.1 bacterium | reverse complement strand
GAGACCGGTCTCGAGTCGGTGCGGAACCAGGTCGTGACCGGGCCCGCGACGACGATCGAGGATCGAGGCGGCGTCGCCGCGCTCGGGCCCGTCGTCGCGCCTCCGCCCCCGCCACCGCAGACGCCCGTCCGGCTGCACTCCGGCATCAAAGCACCAGTGAAGATCGTCGATGCGAGCCCCGAATACCCGGGCGTGGCGCGCCAGGCCCGCGTGACGGGCGTCGTGATTCTCGAGGCGACGATCGGCGTGAGGGGCGACGTGCAGGCGGTGCGCGTGCTGCGCTCGATTCCGCTGCTCGATCGGGCGGCGGTCGACGCGGTGCAGCGCTGGAAGTTCACGCCCGCGCTGCTGAACGGCGTGCCGGTCCCGGTCATCGTCACCGTGACCGTCAACTTCACGCTCCGGTAGCAACACGGCTTCTACGGCTTCTACGGGTTCTACGGGTTCGAGGTTCGAGGTTCCGGGTTCGTACAACCGGCCGCCGAACCCGAACGTTGAATTCAGAACCCGGAACCTCTAGAAGCTATCTCATAAACCCGAACGGGTGACTGTGAACGAAATCATGGGGTCCGTCGTACGTCGAAAGTATGGACCTCACCGATGCTCAATGGCAGATCCTCGAACCGGTGTTTCGGCCGCGTCGCCGTCCCGATGGCCGCGGTCGGCCCTGGCACGACACGCGCGCGGTGGTGAACGGCGTGCTCTGGGTGCTCCGCACCGGCGCGCCCTGGCACGACCTGCCGGGCCGCTATCCGCCGTACCAGACGTGTCATCGGCGGTTTCAGCACTGGCAGCGGACCGGACTCCTGCGCCGCTTGTTGCGGCGACTCGCCGAGGATCTGCGCGACCGGGGCCACCTGGATCTCACCGAAGCCTTCATCGACGCCAGCTTCAGCTCGGCGAAAAAGGGGGCCCTGCCATCGGTCCTACTCGCCGCGGTAAAGGGAGCAAGATCATGGCGATCTGCGACGGCCATGGTCTTCCTCTCGCCGTGCACGTGGCCAGCGCTTCGCCCGGAGAGACCACGCTCGTCGACGCCACGCTCGCGGCGCGGTTCATCCGCGCCCTCCCGACGCGCCTGATCGGCGACCGCGGCTACGACAGCGATCCGCTCGATCGCCATCTCGCCGATGACTTCGGCATTGCGCTGATTGCGCCGAACCGGTCGAACCGCCGGACGCGGACACAAGATGGCCGCCCGCTCCGACGCTACCGCCGCCGGTGGAAGATCGAACGGCTGTTTGCCTGGTTCCATAATTCGCGCCGAATCGTCACACGCTGGGAACGCGACCCCGCCAACTTCCTCGGGATGATTCACCTCGCGTCGGCCGTGATCCTCCTGAGGGCATTTATGAGATAGGTTCTAGCGACGGCAAGGCAGGGAGGCAGATGGAAGAAGGATGACGTTCGTTCCCTCTCCCGTCCGCCTTCTGCCTTCCGCCTGAACCCCTTGCCATAAAATAAGTGTGTGCGGCTCTTCGTCTGCCTTGCGGCGGTCTGCGCGGTGTCCAGCTCGACGCTTCGAGCCGCCCCCGCCGCACAGCCGCGGGCCGCGGCGGCGC
>DASYZR010000101.1 GCA_035945995.1 bacterium | reverse complement strand
ATTGAGCGCCTGGAGTTCCGGCGGGTAGTAGAGATAGATCACCGGCACATCCTTGGCGAGCACGGCCTGGATCTCGTGGTACGCTGCGATCCGCTTCTTCTCGTCGGCTTCGCTCCGCGCCGCGATCAGCATGCGGTCGACGGCGTCATTCTTGTACGACCACCAGTTGCTGGGCGACTTGCTGTAGTAGTGATCGTAGAGGTCGGCGTTGGGCGGCGTGATCCACCACTCCATCAGCAGATCGTAGGCCCGGTCCTGGTATTTCTTGAGGTGCACCGGCCAGTCCACGATGTCCAGCGTGACGACGATGCCCAGTTTTTGGTATTGCTGCTGGGCGTAAGTGATCACCTGCTCCATCACCGGGTACCCCTTGGGCCCGTTGAAGAGCAGCGTGAACTTCTCGCCCTTCGCGTTGGCGAGCACGCCGTCGGCCCCCTTCTTCCACCCGGCCTCCGAGAGGAGGCCCTGCGCCCGCTCGAGGCTGTAGCCGTAGCTCTCGACCTTGGCGTTGTAGTACGCGCCGAGGAGGGGGTTGATCGGCCCGGTGGCCACCCGGCCGTCGCCCTTGAGAATGTTCTTCACGATCGCCTGCTTGTCGATCGCGTACGAGAGCGCCTGCCGGACGCGAACGTCCGCCAACTTCGGCCGGTCGTGATTGACCGCGAAGAAATAGTAGTTGACCTGCGGGGCCCGCCGCACTTGCAGGTTCGCCGCGCCCGTGAGCGCCGCGATCTGCGGCGGATCGATCACGGTAAAGTCGATGTCGCCGGACTTGAGCTGCGCGAGCCGTGCGTTGCCGTCCGGGATGACTTTGAACACGATGCCGTCCAGCAGCGGCGCGCCGCCGTAGTAGTCCTTGTTCGCCTCGACCTCCAGGTGGCTGTCCTGCACAAAGGTCTTGAACTTGAACGGTCCACTGCCGGTGGGATGCTGGATGAACGACACCGGCTGGTTCAGGTCCTGTCCGTCCAACAGATGCTTGGGGACGATCGCGATGTTGTACCCGAGCATGACCGGCAGCGACGCGTACGGGTACTTGAGGGTGAACCGTACGGTGGCCGGATCCACGGCCGTGACCTGGGAGATCGCGGAGACGACCCCGGCCATGCCGGCGTTCACCTTGGGGTTGAGCGTCGCCTCGACCGTGAATTTCACGTCCTCCGCGGTCAGCGGCTGACCGTCGTGCCATTTGACGCCGCGACGCAGCTTGAACGTGTACTCCGTCAGCGCGGCGTTTGCCGTCCACGACTCCGCGAGGTCGGGGACGACCAGAATGGCGCCGTTTCGCAACTCGTACTTGACGAGGGTGCTGAACATGGTCTTGTCGACCAGGATGTCGATCAGCTTGCCCGGGATGGTAATGGGGTACGCCGTCGGGTTCCCGGGAATCGCCATCCGCCACACGCCGCCGCGTTTGGGCGCATCGGCGGCGTCCACGGGCGGTATCCCGAGTGTCTGGGCGAAGCCGGCGCCGAGGCCGGTGAGCGCGGCGAGACGGAACAGTTTCCGGCGCGAAACGCGCGCACTGCGGTACCTGGGATCAAAATGGGTCTCGTCGAGCCTCATTATACATCGGCCTCCCGAAGAGCCGGAATCATGGCAGGGCATGAAAATTCGGTGCCGTCGGAGCCCCTCCCTCCGCGCGCCACGGAGGACTCCGGAACGTCCGACCACGAGCCTTCCCCCGGTTCGCCTCGTCATCGAAACGTTATCGAGCCGCCACAGGGGCGCCGCACCGAAGACAACGCACGGGGAGGGATAGTCTGATGATGCAACGTGGCTCCCGGTCCGGCATCTCGCGCCGTCGAGCCCCAGCAGGTCCACGACCAAGACGTGCTCACGATGATGATGGTCGTTAGCGACAACACGTGCACCGGCACCGTTAGGTATCATCCGGTCTCGAACGGTTGCGCGTCGCACCATGCGTTCAAACGATCCGCCAGCACATCGATCACGGTCTCATCTCCTGCCCTTGCGGCTGCCGCTCGGCACGACCACAACGACATTCCACTCCGCCGGCCCGGCCACTCGGCCACCCCGCGGTAGGGAAGACGGGCGTCTCGCCCGGAAACTCTCGTTCGGAGCACGGCGGCGCCGCAGACGCGCCGCCGGGTGCTCCCAGACGGCGGTCTTGGAGGCGGGGACACATGCGACTCGGCGAAATGCCGTGGACCGAAGTTCAGGAAGCAATCGCGCGCGGGGTCACGGCAGTCGTGGCTCTCGGATCGATCGAGGAGCACGGACCGCACTGCCCCGGCGGCGACTATCTGATCATCGACGAGATCGCCGCGCGGGCGGCGGAAATCACGGGAGACGTCGTCGCGCCCACCCTGCCCTTCGGCTACTCCGAGTATTTCCGCAACTATCCCGGCACGGTCACGTTGCGGTCCGAAACGCTCGCCGCCGTGCTCACGGATACGATCGAGAGTCTCCGGCTGCACAAGTTTGCGCGCATCGCCATCATTAACGGGCACGCCGGCAACACCGGCACGGTGGAGCTCGTGGCGCGGCGGTACCGCCGGTCGCACGGGGTGGTGATCCCGTCGATCGCGCCGTTTCAGATCATCCAGGCGCCGGAGGTGATCGAGAAGGTATACGGCGGCAAAGTCGACCTCGGGCACGGCGGCGAGCCCGTCGGGTCGCTCATGATGTATCTGCGGCCGGAGCGGGTGCAGCTCCACCGCGCGGGCGCGTTCGGCCGGCGGACGGTCTTCGGCTGCCCCACGGAAGGGCTCGGCGCGATCAGAGTCGACGGCGTTCGGGTGGCGGTGCCGCTCGACATGGAAGATGTCACGCCGCCCACCGGCAGCCTCTCCGATCCGACGCTCGGCAGCGCCGAGCGCGGCCGGCAACTCCTGGAACATGCGGTGTCGGCCTGCGCGGCCTTTCTCAAGTGGTTCCGCACCGTCGATCCCTATCTCGGCGCCGGAGCCGCGCCTACGCGAGAGATCCAAGCCGGCGGATAAGCGTCGCGCGTCGCGAGCGCCGCCGTTGGCGGCCGCGCATCCTACGTCGCGCCCGATGGAGCCGCGGCCGCGCGGATCGCGTCCATGAGGCCGACGGCGCGCCGCACCTCGGCGAGGCCGTCGGCGGCCGGCGCCGTCCCGCGGGCCGCCTCGACGACCTCGCGAAGCATGGACAGCGCCGGCGCGTCCACCCAGGGCCGCAGGGCCGTGCCGGCCCGGTACACGCGGACGGCGGTCGCGCCCGGCGCAAGCCGGACTGCCTCGCGGCCGCCGATCACCTCGATTTCCACCTCGCCCTCGGGCGGAGCGGGGATCGCCGGCGGCAGGCAGCGGCTGAGCTCGAGCGTGGCGATCAGGTCGTTTGCGAAGCGGATGGTGCACACGGCGGTATCCGGCGCGCCGGACCCGAAGAGCACGTCGACGTGCGCGTGCACCCGCACGGGCTCGCCGCCCCCCGCCGCGGCCACGAAGTCCAAGAGGTCCCAACCCACCTCCTCGAGCACGGCCCGTTGTCTCGCCGATGCGCGTTCTCCGTCGGCGGTCATGGGCAGCCGGACGGACGCAAACAGCGAGTGGAGCGGCCCGAGGTCGCCGCCGGTGACGAGGCGGAGCGCTTCACGGCCGGCCGGCGAATGACGGATCGCGCCGCCGGCGAGCAGAATCCCGCGCCCCCCGGCCCGGGCGCCGGCGAGACGGTTGACATCCTCCATGCGCGTCGCGGCGGGTGCCGCGCAGAACACGACCTTCCCCGCCCCCAGCGCGGCTTCGACCGCCGCGGTGGCATCCACCGCCTCGCTCAAGACGATCACCGCGCGAAGGTCCGGGTCGCGCGCCACGGCCTCCCATTCCCGCACGAACGGTGCCTCGATCCGGGTGGCCAGTTCCCGCACGACGGCCAGGTCGCCGCCGCCGGGGCTGCCGGCCCACCGGGCCACGGTCACGTCGGGGAGCGGGGCCTGGTGATCCACCAAGGCGACCGCATGCCGGCCGCCGCCGATGATACCGAGCGCAATCGGCCCCCCGTCCGCCGCCGGACGAACCCCGTCTGCGGGGGTCACGCCCGTACCTCGCTGGTTCCGCCGGCGGACCGAGAGACGAGCGGGACCATCCGGCCGCTGCGCGCGGACTCCACCGCCGCGAGCGCCAACCGCAGGGCAGCCCGCGCCTCTTCGGGCGGCATCGGCAACGGCCGCCCGGTCCGCACCGTGTCGACAAACGCCGCGTGCTCGCGGACGTAGGCGGTCAGGTTGTGCAGCAGGATGTGCCCGCTCTCCGGGAAGTCGGCGCCACCCTCGCCGAACCGGACGAGGCTGACGAGCTCGTGGTCGCGGGCGCGAATCGCGCCGCGGAGTCCGTAGGCTTCGAATTGATGGAACGCCGGGTAGCCCGGCGGGAGGCAGTTGCTGATTTCGCTCGACCCCACGACTCCGTTGGCGAACCGCACGGTACAGGTCAGAAAATCGGGCACGCCGCGGTTCCGTTCACCCGTCACCTTGTGCTCGGCGAAGACGGCGACCGGCTCTGCGCCGGCGAACCACCGCAGTAGATCGGCCTCATGGATGCCGTTCGTGATCGCGACCCCCACGGAGACGGCCGGATCCCCGGTCCAGTGGGCGTCGGTGTAATATCCCGGCTCGCCCCCCCGCGCCCCGGCCCGCCGCTCGTTCTCCCGCACGAGGCGGAGGGACCCGATCTCGCCCCGGTCGATCGCGCGGCGGATCTCCATGTAGCGGCGTGTAAACCGGCGGCTGTGCCCGATCATGAGGTGCGTACCGGCGCGCCGGCACGCGCCGATCATGGCATCGGCGTCGGCGAGCGCGGGCGCCATCGGCTTCTCGCACAGCACGTGCTTGCCGGCGGCCGCGGCGGCCTCCGTCCACTCGCGGTGCGCGGCTTCGGGCGTCGCGATGACGACCATCTCGACGTCGTCGCGCTCCACCACCCGGCGGCCGTCGGCGTAGGCCTGCGCCCCCCACGGCGCGGCCGCGGCCCGCGCCGCCTCCTCCTGGAGGTCGGCCGCCGCGACGAGCACCATCCGGCTCCGCAGCTGATGCATCGCCGGCAGGTGCGCCGAGCGCGCGATGCTGCCACATCCGATCAACCCAACCCGTACCGATTGCACGCCGTTGCTCCTCTCGTTCGCATGGTACCCTGAGATTGGGTTCTGTGCGCGCCTGGCCCCGGCCTTTATCGAACCTTTACACAGGCGGCGTAGTAAGTGAGGGTGTATGTCCCACCAACGGAGGCGGATTATGCGGACAGGTCGGTGGCTTGTGCTGGGCACGGCCGTGGCGGCCCTGGTGGCGTTCGGCGCGCAGGCATCTCCGGCGGCCACGACGGGGATGGCGAACGAGCTCAAGACCGCGATCACGCACGCCGGTTTCGCCGAGAAGTACGACACGATGAAAGAAGTCTCGCTCCACCTGCACCACGTCATCAACTGCCTGGTGGGCTCCGGCGACCCGATGTTCGACAAGGCGGCCGGCAATCCGTGTCAGGGACAGGGTAAGGGCATCATGCCGGACATCAAGAGGGCGATGGGCCAGGATCAGGAGTACCAGGTGGCGTGGTGGCTCGCGCACGTCGGCGATCAGGCGATCAAAATGGGCAATCTTCAGCAGGCGCACGCAGCGGCGCACATCATCGGCGTCCAGCTGACCGCCATGTCGAAGATGTAGGCGAACCGTCGTGCGGCTGCGCAAGGATCTGGCCAAGCTCGTCGCGTTGGAACGCGTGTCCCGGGTCGCGACGGTGGGCCGGGACGGACAGCCGCACGTCGTGCCGGTCTGCCACGTCGTGGCGGACGGACGCCTGTATTTCGCCACCG
>DASYZR010000100.1 GCA_035945995.1 bacterium | reverse complement strand
TCCCGACGTTCACGTGCGGCTTCGTCCGCTCAAACTTCGCCTTCGCCATCGCCGGCCTCCCGTTTGCCCCGCGTCAGCGGGGTTTGCCCCGCGCCAGACGGGGCCGTTCGCCCCGCGCCAGACGGGGCCGTTCGCCCCGCGCCGTCCCGCCTCCCCCTTCGTGGGACTGACGCCGCGCAGACGGGGCCATCTGGGTCAACTGTACGTCCTGCCCTTCCGACACGCCGATCCGCCCCGCCACCGCGCCCGACTCAACGGCACGAACCGGTGGGGGCAAGATGCGCCGCACGAGAAAGCCCGGCTCTTTACCAGGGCCGGGGTCTGGAGCCCACGACCGGATTCGAACCGGTGACCTTGTCCTTACCAAGGACACGCTCTGCCGCCTGAGCTACGTGGGCTCGCGCGCAGCATGATTATAACAGTCACCCCAGGGGTGTCAAAGACATGCGGCATCCGATCCGCCCTCGATGAACGCGCGGCCTCCGTGCTTCGGCGCACTCTCCGTGTCCCGGCGCGGCCTCACGCCGGCGCGGCCATCCCGCAACCCGGCGCGACGACCGGGACCGGACCGCTTCCACGCCGCGGGGCTCCCCGCCGATATTGTACCATTAAACCTGCGGTCGGATGGCTTGACACACTTGCGCCCGCACGCCCGGCCTCTGCACATCGGGTGGGCGCGGCGGGGGATCGCCGGCGGCCGCCCCAGAGGGCGCCGCCGCGGCCGCCGGTTGACGCGTCGGGAAAGGAGGTGCCGGGGGTTGAGCCTAACTCGCGCGGTGCTCAACCCAGACCCCAATTCGACGGCCCTCATCCGATCCGCCCGGAGGAGCGGAATGCCCTCGCTCGGCGAGCGAATCCGCGCGCGCCGCAAGGAACTCGGCCTCACACAGTCGCAGCTCGGCGGGACCGAGCTTACGAAAGGCTTCATCAGCCTCATCGAAAAGAACCGGGCCAAGCCCTCCATCGAAACACTCATCCTGCTGGCCCGGCGGCTCCAGCGGCCGATCGGCTACTTTCTCGAGGAGAGCACGCCGCTCGGCCGGCGGGCCCTGCAGACGTTGCTTAGCCTCGGCTGGGCCCTGTTGAAACAGGGCGAGTTCACGGACGCGGCGGAGTCGTTCACCGAAACCTGCACGATCGCGCAGCAGCAGGACGACAAGAACGCCGAGACGGAGGCGTGCTGCGGGCTCGGCTCAGCGCTGGCGGGCCTGCGTCAGTTCGATCTTGCGCGCCAGAACGTCGAGCGGGCCCGCGACCTCTCCGAGCAGATTCAGGAGAACCGTCACCTGGCGCGGATCAGCCACGTGCTCGGCCTCATCGCCTACTACGAACGGGATCTGCCCGCGGCCCGCGAGCATTTTCTCGAAGCGTACCGCCGGGTGCAGACCGGCGGCGAGCCGGACGCCTCGCTGGCGGGCGCGCTGCTCCTCAACCTTGGCAACACGTATCAGGAAGCCGGCGAGCACCAGGAAGCGGCGCGCTGGTATCGCGAGGCCCTGGCGCTGCTCGAGCCGACGCAGGACCTGCGCCGCATCGGGCTGGTGCACGTGCAACTCGGCGTCGCGCACCGCGACGGGGGCCGCCCGGACGCGGCGCTGGCGCACCTCGCGCGGGCGGAGCACATCTTCGAGCTGCTCGAAGACATCCGGCTGCTCGCGCAGGCGCGCACCAGCATGGGCATCATGCTCCTGGAACAGGGCGACGTCGCGGAGGCGATCGCCCAGCTCCGGAGCAGCCTGCACATCAAACAGCAGCTGGGCGACGATCCGGGGCGCGCGCGCAGTCTGACCGAGCTGGCCCGCGCGCTCGTCGTCACCAACGCGCTGGCCGAGGCCGGCGAGGCCCTGGCCGAGGCGGAGCGCCTGACCCGCCGGCTCAAAGACACGACGGAAGCGGCGCGGGTCCAGCTGGTGCGCGCGCGTCTGACCCGCGCGCAGGGCCACGCGGCCGAGGCGGTCCGTTACTACAAGCAGGCGATCGCGTCGTTCGAGAACGCCGACATGCGCGCCGATCTGGCGGCCGCCGCGAACGAGCTGGGGGAGTTTCTGATCGAACAGAAACGCCCGTCGGACGCGGCCCCGTATCTCGCCCGGGCGCTCCGGGAACTCCGGCAGCCCAACCTCGCCGGGCGCGTCTCCGGCGGCCGCTAAGCCCCCCGCTGGTCCCGGCCGGCCTCGCCGGGGAACAGCAGGGCCCGCAGGACGGTCAGCCCGATCTCCTGGTCTGGACGCGCGGATGCGGGCGGGCGGCCGTCGACACGCACCGTGAGCGTCCCGATCCTGACGACGTACTCGACGCGGCTTCCCAGGTACACGACGCGCTCGACCCGGCCGCGGAGGCTGCCGTCGGGCGTCATGTCGAACGCCTCCGGCCGGATCCCCACCACCGCGCGCCCGGCCGGGATCTCCCGGCCGGGCGCGGGCACGGTCAGCGTCGCCCCCCCGGCATCCCCGGAAAGCCGGAACCGGACCGTCCGGCCGTCGGCCGCGTCCACCTCGGCGGGGAGGAGGTTCACGGCCCCCACGAAGGCCGCGACCGCCGGCGACGCCGGCCGGTCGTAGAGCTCCTCGGGCGTCCCGACCTGCGCGCACCGGCCGTCAAGCAACACGGCGATGCGGCCGGACAGCGCCATGGCCTCCGCCTGGTCGTGCGTCACGTAGACGACCGTCAGCCCGAGGCGCGCGTGCAGCTCCAGCAGCTCGACGCGCATCTCCTCACGAAGGCGCGCGTCGAGGTTACTGAGGGGTTCGTCGAGCAACAGCACCACCGGCTCCATCACGAGCGCCCTGGCCAGGGCGACGCGCTGCTGCTGCCCGCCGGAGAGCTCGCCGGGGTGACGGGCCGCGTGCGCCGCGAGATGCACCATCTCCAGGGCGTGAAGGGTTCGCCTCTCGATTTCCGCGCGGGGCAGACGGGCGCGGCGCAGCGGATACGCCACGTTCTGCGCGGCCGTCAGGTGCGGCCACACCGCGTAGTGCTGAAACACCATGCCCATCCCGCGCCGTTCCGGCGGCACCATCGCGCGCGCGCCCGCCGCGGACAGCACCCGGCCCCCGAGGACAATGCGCCCGGCCGTCGGCGCCACGAAGCCCGCGATCATACGGAGCGTCGTCGTCTTGCCGCACCCGCTGGGCCCCAGCAGCGTCACGAACTCGCCGTTTCGGATGGTAAGCGACAATTCGCGCACGGCCCAGGTCGCGCCGTAGGCCCGGCCCACGCCCTCGAGGACGAGCTCAGCCATGGGACGCCTCCGCGCGGCCGCCCAGCAGCGCCCTGACCAGCACGTTCAAGGCCACCAGCAGCAGGGACACGAGCACCGCGAGCGCCGCCGCAAGGGTGATCTTGCCCTCGTCGTGCAGCCCGAAGATGACGACGCCGATCGTTTCGTTGCCGACCGAAAACAGGAGAATCGACAGCGTCAACTCCGCGACGGCGGGCACGAAGGCGAGCGCCCAGCCCGCGGCGAGGCTCGGCCGGATGATCGGCACCATGATCCCCAGGAACGCTTCCAGCGGGCCGGCGCCGCTGATCCGCGCCGCCTCCTCCAACGAGCCGTGCACTTGGGCCAACCCGGCCTGCACGGTGCGCACGCCGAAGACGAGAAACCGCGCCACGTAGGCGACGAGCAGAATCCAGATCGTGTCGTAGAGCCGCAGGCCGACGACGGGAATGGGCCGCAGCCAGGCCAGGATCATCGCGAGCGCCACGACGGTGCCGGGGACCGCGTAGGGTACGGAGATGAGCAGATCGAACGCCGCGGCCGCCCAGGGCGCCAGGCGGGCCAACCGGTAGCCGATCGCGACGCCCAGGACGACGACGATCGTCGCCGATCCCGCGGCGAGCCCGAGACTGTTCAGGACCGCGCGCGGGACCTTCGGCACTCCTCCGAGCGCCGTCGCGTAGTGCGCGAGCGTCAGATTGGCCGGCGCCGGCGGCACGCCGTAGGCGCGCAGGAGCGACGTCAGCACGATCGCCCCGAGCGGCAGGATGGACGTCACCAGCACCCAGGCGGCGACCCCGGCGAGGGCGGGGAGCCGCCACGGTCCCAGCGCCACGCGGGACCGCGCCGCGACGGGCCCGCCGACGGTGGTGGCGCGGCTGCGGGCGTGCATCCGCCGCTGAAGTGTGATGAGGATCGCCGCCAGCCCGACGAGCCACATGGACAGCGCGGCCGCCGCGCGGAGGTGGTCGGGCTGATCGGCGTTGAGCACCATCGAGTAGATCCGCGTGGTCAAGACAAAGTATCGCGCGGGCTCGCCGAGGATCACCGGAATCCCGAAATCGCCGAGGCACGACATGCACAGCAGCAGCGCGCCGGCCAGCGCGGCCGGCCGGATCAAGGGGACGGTGACGTCGCGGAACACCTGCCAGGGGCCGGCGCGCGCGATTCGCGCGGCCTCCTCGAGCGAGGGATCCATGCGTTCCAAGGCGCCGGACACCGCCAGGTAGACGATGGGATACCCGTACAGGATCATGACGGCGACGATACCGGCGGGACCGTAGACGACGAGCAGCGGTCCGGAGGCGCCAGCGAGCGCCATCCAGGCGCGGTTCAGATACCCGACGGGACCGAGCAGATAGACCCATGCGATCGCCCCGATGAAGGGCGGAATCATGTACGGCACGAGCAGCAGCGTCTCCCACAGCCGGCGGGCCGGGAGGTCGGTCCGGCCCGTGAGCGCGGCGAGCGCGACGCCGAGGAGCGTCCCGCCGGCGGTCGCGGCGACCGAGACGGCGACGCTGTGCCACAGGTCGAGGAGGGCGCGGGGATCGCGTGCCGGCTCCGCGTACAACGCCAGGGAGAGCCGCCCGCCGGACACGAACGAGCTCCCCACGAGGACGGCCGACGGGTACACGACGAGGGCCAGCCCGGCCGCGACCGCGACCGCGCCTACGGCCCGCCACACGGCGGTCCTCCTGGACGGTCGGCGATGTGGGGCCTACTGGACGCCAAACAGGTCGCTGAACGTCTTCTTGAGCTCGTCGCGGTGCCGGTCGATGTAGTCGAGATTCGGCTGGATGATCTTGACCGAGGCCACCGGCGGCGCCCCCGGCGGCAGCGG
>DASYZR010000099.1 GCA_035945995.1 bacterium | reverse complement strand
GCCCCCGGGTACGCGCTTCGACGGCAACGCCTGCCGGTTCGAGGCGGTGCACGGGATGAGCGGCGCGGTGCCCCGGTACCGTCGCACCGTGACGGTCGTGCTCCGATACGCGACAGGCGGCACGCAAATCGCCCGGGCCGGCGAGTCGGGCTGGGAGCCGGTCAGGACGATCCGCTACGCGGGGCACCTGCACCTGCTGGTCGCGAACGTACCCGCGCTCGGCACGTTCGCTCCCGTCGCGACGGCGACCACGCCCTACGTGCAGGCTGCCCCGTGGGGGCGCTATGCCATCGTCGTCGCGCTCATCGTCTTCGGGGCCCTCTTAGCGATGAGAGGCACGCGGCGCCGAACGCGCCCAATACCGTGAAGGTCCTTGACGGATCCCCGGCGCGGCCCGCATCTTATCCCGCGATGGCGTGCATGACGACTAGCGCGAGCCACCCCGCGCTCGCGAGCAGCGCCAGCACGGTGGCCACCGCGAGCGGCCTGCGGAGGACGCGGCCGCACGCGCCCGCAAGCGCCCAGACGTCCTCGCGCCATGCCGGATCGTCGCTCCAGCGCCGCCGCTGGTCGGCCGCCGCCACGATGAGAGCGACGAGCGGGCACAGGAGCAGAAGCACGCGGAGCACCGGCCGGGGCGTTCCCGCAAACACGGCCATGACCGCCGCCGCTGTCGCGGCCGGCTGATGCTGCACGGGTTGCAGCATCCGAAGCAGGGCCGCGAGCAAGAACACCACCGCGGGCAGCACGAGGAGCAGGGCGCCAAGCGAGACCGTTGCTTCCCGGGCCGTCCGGGTTAGGCCGAGATGCATCATCTCGATCCTCCGTTTTCTTGCGGTGTCATGTCCGCCGCCGCTCATGCATGTCCCTCGGACAAGAGCCGCATCGCGTTGCCGCCGAGGATCTGCCGCTCATCGTCCGGAGCGAGTCCCAGGGCGCGCACCCCTTCGGCCGGCCGCTCGACGCCCATGTCGAACGGATAGTCGGATCCCAGCACAACGTGGTCCGGTCCGGCGTAGGCGACGAGCTGGCGGAGCAGCGTCGCGTCGTGGACAATCGTATCGAAGTAGAACCTTCGGAGCGATTCCTCCGGCGATGTCCCCAGGCGCACCCGAGCCGCGGCCACGTGTTCGTGCGCGTGACGCAGGCGGCCGCGCAGCGCGAGAATCGCCCCCCCGCCGTGGGCGAGGACGACGCGCAGACCGGGATGCGATTCCAGCACGCCGCTCATCACGAGATCCGCTGCGGTGATGGTCGTCTCGAACGGATTGCCGACCGCGTTGGCGAGGTGAAACCGCGCAAACGCCGGGATGTCGAAGCCGCGCGTCGTGGGATGGATGAACACGACAGCCCGCAGCGCGTCGGCGGCCTCCCAGAACCGACGGAACCGGTCGTCGCCGAGGTAGACGCCCCGGGCGCTCGCCGCGATCTCCACGCCGGCGAGCCCCGAGCGCACTACGGCTTCGAGCTCGCGCGCCGCCAGCGTGGGATCTTGTAGGGGCACGGTACCGAGCGCCGCGACGCGGTCCGGGTGGGCACGAACGAGCGCGGCGAGCGCGGCATTCTGGATGCGGCCGGAGTCCAACGTGTCCTCCGGCTCGGCGTCGTACCGGAGCAGGCCGACAAACGGACACAGGACGACGCGATCGCTGCCGGCGGCGGCCGTTTCGGCGAGCAGGGCCTCAGGATCGACGAACTCGTGACGAACCGACCGCACCTCGACGCCGTCCATTTCGATGCGCTGCCGCCCGCCGTCCCGGACGACCCTCGGCCGCCACGGCTCACGGCCGTGGTCCCGGGTGATTTCCGGAACGATGATGTGAACGTGCATATCGACGACGGCGGCGGCGGTGCTCATCCGCGGGCGGCGGCCCCGCGGCCCTCCGTCCGCGCGCCGGCGACGACCTTCGCCGCGGGCCTGTTCTCGCCGGGGGACGACGGGGCCGGGGCCGGGCGGTTCAGGTTCGACTGCGCCTCGCGGGTCGAGGCGAGCGGCCCCGTCGCCGTCCAGTACCGCGTGCCGGCGACCAGCAGCGTCTCGGCGGGGAATCGGGTGAGCACTTCGCACCCGTCCTTGGTCACGACGAGCTGCTCCTCGATCCGGGCGGCGGACCAGCCGTCCGTGGCCGGCCAGAACGTCTCGAGGGCGAAGACCATGCCTTCTTCGATCACTTCGGGGTGGTCGAGCGAGACCAGGCGGCTGAAGATCGGCTTCTCCCAGATGGAAAGACCGACGCCGTGCCCGTACTGGAGCGCGAACGCCGCCTCTTCGTCGGCGAAGCCGAACTCCTCCGCCTTCGGCCACACCCGGACCACGTCGGCCGTCGTGACACCCGGGCGGATCAGCGCGAGCGCGGCGTCGAGGTAGTCGCGGCACCGCCGGTACGCGTCCACCATCGCGGGCGAGGCGCTTCCGACGCAGAACGTCCGGTAGTAGCACGTCCGGTACCCGTTGTAGGCGTGCAGGATGTCGAAGTACGCGGGATCCCCGGGCCGCAGCACGCGGTCGGTGTAGACGTGCGGGTGCGGACTGCACCGCTCGCCGGAGATCGCGTTCACGCCCTCCACGTGCTCGGAGCCGAGATCGTAGAGCACTTTTGCCACCAAGCCGACGCACTCGTTCTCGCGCATGCCGGGCCGCAGCGCCTGATACAGCTCCTCGTACGCGGCGTCGACCATCATCACCGCGGTCGTGATGAGGGTGATTTCATCCTCGGTCTTGATTTTGCGCACGTCCTGCATGAGCGCCTGTCCGTCGACGATCGTGAGACCCTCGGCCTGCAGCGCGAACAACACCTGCGGCTCGACGATGTCCACGGCGAGGGGCTGGCGGTGCAGCCCGCGCGACTCGAGTTCGGCGCGAATCTTCTTCGCCACGTCGCGGGCGCTGTCCGGATAGGCGCCGCGGAGAGTCGAGATCCCGGCGCGCGAGCGCTCTCCCAGCCACGGACAGTAGAGCCGGTGGTGGCGCGCCGCGGAGCCGAAGTCCCAGAGAATCGGGTCGTCCCCGCGGGGCAGCAGCGTAAACCGCACCAGTTTGTCGATGGCCCAGGTGCCGATGTGGGTGGCGGTGATGTACCGGATGTTGTTCATGTCGAAGCAGAGGAGCGCGCCGAACTCCGACCCGTCGAGGAACCGCTTGACCCGGGCAAGCCGCTCTGCGCGGAGGCGTTCGTAATTGACCCGCTCCTCCCAATCGACGGTCTGCAGACCGAACGTCTTATGTCCCATGATTGTCCTCCCGGGCGGCCACGCCCGCCAGACGCGCCAGCACATCGAACATTGCCGCGAAGTCCTGCGCGCCCAGTCCCATGGCCCGCGCCGCGGTGAGCCACTCGTTCGCCACGGCGGTCGTCGGCAGCGGGACTTCGAGCGCGCGGCCCATCTCCTCGGCGAGTACCAGGTCCTTCTGCATCATGGCGCAGTCGAACCAGGCCTCGTCGGGCATCTCGAGCACGAACGGCCCCCGGTACTTCAGCATCGGCGACGCGATCGCGCTGTTGAGCAAGACGCGCACGGCGGTCGCCCGGTCGATGCCGCCCTTCTCCGCCAGCAGCACCGCCTCGCAGAACGCCAGCACCTGGGCTCCCAGATTCAGATTCGTGGCGACCTTCATCAGGGCTCCCTGTCCGTTGCCGCCGACGTGCGTCACCACGGGGCCGATCGCCAGCAGGATCGGGCGGACCCGCTCGACCGCTTCCGGGTCGCCGCCGACCATGATCGACAGCCGGCCCTCCTGGAGGGTGACGAGACTGCCGGACACGGGCGCGTCCAGCATCCGGGCGCCGCGCTCACAGACCCGCTCGGCCAGCGCCCGGCTGGCCTGCGGGCTCACGGTGCTCATATCGACGTAGATCTTGCCCGGGCCGAGGCCGGCGACGATGCCGTCGGGACCATCCGTGACGGCCCGCAGCGCCGCGGTGTCCGTCACCATCGAGAAGATGACGTCCGCGGCCTCCGCGACCGCCCGCGGGGACGGCGCGAGGCGCAGGCCCGCGTCGACGAGCCCCTGGGCCTTCGCGACGGTCCGGTTGTAGCCGGTGAGCCGGTGGCCGGCGTCCAGCAGCCGCTTCGCGATGCGGCTGCCCATCGCCCCGAACCCCACAAAGCCGACGTGCGCCACCGACGCCTCCCGGCCGCGTGCGAAACAGGCGCCGGACAAGCGGAGTCCGGCGCCGCGGCGTAGTATTCTTTTTGCTTGAGTTGGACTTCTTCCTACCTTTCCTGGTTGCGCTCTGCGGAAGCGCCGCGCTTGCGCTGCGTCCTCCGGCCACGCTCGCGTCGCTCGCGATCACTCTCGCCGCCGGCGTGGTCGGGGGCATCACGCCGCTGCCGCGCGGTTCTGAGGAACGCGGCGGCGGCCGGCTCCCCTGGACATGGACCACCCTGATCGGGGTCGCCGCGTTCGTCGCCGCACGCGTGCTGCAGCACCCGATGGCGCCGCGGATCGCGCCGCTCTTCGTCGCCGCGACGGCGGCCGCGGGCGCCGCCGAAGAACTGCTCTTCCGGCGCCTGCTGTACGGCGCGCTCGCGGTCTATGGCGCCGCCACGGCCGTGGGCGGCTCGGCCGTCGTGTTTGCCGCGGTCCACGTCCCGGCGTACGGGGTCGCGGCGTTTCCGATTGATCTGGCCGCGGGACTGCTCTTCGGATGGCAGCGGTGGGCCTCGGGGACCTGGACGGCGTCCTCGGTGACCCACGCCGCGGCCAACGTGCTGCAGACGGCATGGTGACCGGGCGCCGGCGGGGGCGCGCCCTCGCGTGGGGCCTCGCCGCCGCGATCGTCTACGTTGTGGTCGCTCCGTACGTCTGGCGCGCCGTGCCGGCGCGCCTGCTGTATGAGGGCGAAGCGCCGCCGGCGCCGTACCGCTGGGTGCATCCGCCCCCGTCACTCGCCCGGGACAATCAGGCTCCGTCCGGCGGCGGCGGGCAGATCGGCGTGAGTGCCACCGGTTCGGGGTCGGCGTCCATTCTGACCGACGACGCGCAGGCCGGCGTGATCTTCCCGCACGACGCGGTGGCGCCCCAACCCGGGGTGACCGCGGCCATCGTCCATATCACGCCGGTGGACCCCGCCACCGTCGCGCCGCCGCCGTCCGGCTGGGTCTTCGACGGCAACGGCTATCGCGTCGAGGCGACGTATCGGAACGGCCGGCCCATCGTGCTGCGGCGGCCGGTCACGCCCGTGCTGCGATATCCCCGGCACGCCACCGTCCTGTTGCGATGGAACGGCAGCACCTGGACGGCGTTGGACACGAAGCGCATCGCGGCCGGGCTGCAGGTCTTTGCCCCCTCGGACGCGCTGGGCGTGTTCGTCGCCGCCCGTCCCACCGGCGGCGGCCCGCCGCCGTGGCTGATCTACGGCGCGGGGACGCTCGCGATCGTCCTCGCCGCGGCCGTCGCGTTGCTCCTGATCCGGAAACGCCGGCCCTCTGCGTAGGCAGCGCCTAACTGGATACGAATCGGGGCCTGATCGCATGGTATGATAATTGGGAATACCGAGGAGTGGAGGAAGCGACGACGGTGAGCACAGCGAAGGTAGCCATCACGATGGATGAGTCGATCCTGCGCCAGGTCGACCGTCTGGTGGCCGAGGGCCTTTACCCCAGCCGCAGCCGGGCGATCCAAGACGCTGTGTGCCGGCAGTTGGAGCGGAGGCGGCGCAGACGACTCACGGAAGAGGCCGCAAAATTGGACCCAAAGGAGGAACGCGCACTCGCCGAAGAGGGCCTTGCCGGTGACGCATGGCCCGAATCCTAAGGGGTGATATCTACTGGGCGGATCTCAATCCGGTCCGCGGCAGTGAACAGGCAGGGCGTCGTCCCGTTCTCGTCTTGAGCCATGACGTCTTCAATGACCGCTCCGGCACCGTCATTGCAGTTGCCCTCACCGGCCAGCCCCAACGAGCGGGATTCCCGTTGACGCTAAAGCTCGAAAGCACCAACCTCCCGCAACCCTCGTGGGTCAAGGTCAGCCAAGTCCGCACGCTGTCTACCGAACGTCTTGGCCGGCGCTTGGCGACCGTGTCGTCAGAAGAACTGGCTCAAGTAATCGAGGGCCTGTTCGAACTCGTCGGCTGATCAGAAAAGCCTCCCGGCGTGCCTCAACCGTCGGCCACCAGCAGGTCCGCCGGCAGCCCGCCGGTCACGAGTTCCCGACCCGTGTCCGTGATCAGGAAGGTGTGCCCGTAGAAGAGCCCGAGCAACCCGTCGGCCGTGATCGGATTAGGCTCGAGCATCAGTTCCATGCCCGGGCGCATCACGCGGTCCTCGGGGTCCGCGTGCACGCCGTCGACGCGGACGTCCGGATGATGGCTGGTCAAGTCGATCCCGTGCATGACGATCGGCCGGGACTGGTATCCGAGGTCGCGGAAGACGCGCGTGTGCCGCTGCATCGCTTCGAAGGTGTTGCCGGGCCGCAGTTCCTCGGCCAGCCGATCGAAGCCCGGGCGGACCACCTCGTCCCACATCCGGCGCACGTGGCCGGCCGGCCGACCCACGCAGACGGGAATCCCGATCTGCGCCGTGTACCCCTCGTACCCGGCGGCGAGTTCGTTCAGAATCAGATCGCCGGTACGGAGGCGCCGCGCGGACGGCCGCGGGTTGCCGAAGACCATCGACGGCTCGTCCATCGGCGTGCTGCCGATGATCAGAAAGTCCAGCTCGCCGCCTCCGGCCAGGATCGCGGACGCCGCGGCGGCCCGGAGTTCGTATTCCGCGACCCCGGGACGCGCGGCGTCGCGCACGGCGCGGAGCGCCCGCACGCACAACTCACCGGCCTTGCGAACCCGCCCCTGCTCCTCCGGGCTCTTGATCACCAGCAATTCGTGGAAGAAGTCGCCCACCAGCTCGAGCCGCGCGTCCGGCAGCTCGGCGGCGAGGCGTTGATACTGGTTGATCGGGAGGTAGTCACCGTACCGGGGATCGATCACCGCGATCCCGATCCGCCCGCCGGCGTGCCCGTGCTCGCGCGCGACGCGGGCCAGTACGTCGCCGAACTGCCCGGCGGACGCCGGCCGCACATCGCGCACCGCGACCGCGCGGCGGGTCGCCTCGATGTGAGTCCCGCCCATCCCGTAGACGAGCGTCGGCTCGCCCTCGCGCGGCACGTAGAGATACACCGACAGCGCGTGCCACTCACGATGGTTGGTCAGCCAGAAGACGCCCGCGCCGTAGCTCCAGTGGTTCGGCCCGCCGCACGCGATGAGGCCGTCGAGGCCGAGCCGGGCCATCTTCGCGCGGGCGGCGGCTAAGCGGCGCCGCTGTTCGCCGTCGGAGAAGCGATCGTAGACCGCGTCCGCGTAGTACGGCGTGCCGGTGAGACGACCGAAGTGGGCGCCGTTGTCGAGGGCGCCCCGCACGGCGCCGAACTCATGGGAGAGCACCGGACTCTGCCTCCTTCGCGTCAGTCGTCGCGCCCGGCGACCTGCCACGGCGCGATGCGTGCTTCCAGCCAGCTCAGCCCCTGGACCAGGACCACGCCGGTGATCGAGAGGATCACGACCGGCACCAACAGGCGGTCGATCTGAAGATTCTGCGCGTACCGCACGATCAGGTACCCGATGCCCGAGACGGCAGTGTACAAATCGGCGATGACCATGCCCACGAGCGCGCGGCCGAGGGCGAGCCGCAGTCCGGCGATGATGAAGGGCAGCGCGGACGGCAGGATCACGTCGCCCCACAGCGCCCCCTCCGAGGTGCGGAACGACCGCGCCACTTCGAGCAGCCGGTGATCCACGCCCCGGACGCCCTGATAGGTGTTCAGGAGAATCGGAAACACCGCAAACAGGAAGATCACGACGATCTTCGCGGAGTCGCCGAACCCGGCCCAGATGACGACGAGCGGAATGAGCGCGACCATCGGCGTCGCGTACAGCGCGATCACGAACGGTTCGAGCGACAGATCGAGCAGCCGGACGCGCGCGATCGCGACGCCCGCCGCGATCCCGACGGCCGTCGCGAGCAGAGTACCGAGCGCGGCCACCCGGAAACTGAGGCTCAGATACGGCCAGAGCTCGCCCGTCGCGACAATCTGGATCCCCGCGGCGAGGATGCGCGACGGCGGCGCGAACAGGAGCGGGCTGATCGCCCGGCCGCCGATCTCCCACACGGCCAGCACGGCGCACACCGACACGGCCCGCACCGCCAAGTCGTGGCGCCGCTGCCGCCGGCGCAGGCGCGCCGCGGCGCTCTGCACCGCCGCCTGCTGCGCGGAGACCGCCGCCGACGCCTCGGCGGTCATGGGCGTCCGCCGCCGCAACCACCGGCGCGGGCGGCGCTCATTGGATCTCCGGCCGCAGCAGGTCCCACACGCGCGTCCGGAGGGTCCCGAACGCCGGATCGGCCCGCATCGCGGCGAGCGAGCGCGACCGTCCGTACGGGACGGTGAGCACCTCCCGGATGCGCGCCGGGCGGGCCGTCAGCACGATGACGCGGTCGCCGAGGAACAGCGCCTCATCGATGCTGTGGGTGACGAACACGATCGTCTTGCGCTCCTGGCCGAGGATCCGGAGCATTTCCTCCTGCAAGATCTCGCGCGTCTGGGCGTCGAGCGCCGCAAACGGTTCGTCCATCAGCAGGACCTCCGGATCGATCGCGAGCGCCCGGGCGAGCCCGACCCGCTGCTGCATCCCGCCGGACAACTGGTACGGATAATACGAGGCGAACGCCTGGAGCCCGACCAGCGCGAGCACCCGTCGCACCCGGGCCTCCGCGTCGCCCCGGGGCGCGCCGGCGAAGCGCAGGCCGTACGCCACGTTGGCCGCCACCGTCTTCCACGGGAACAGGCCGAAGTGCTGAAACACCATCGCCATCCGCGGCGGCGGCGCCGTCACCAGGGTACCGTCGAACACGATCCGTCCCGCGGAGAGCGGCACGAGCCCGTCGATGCAGCGGAGCAGCGTCGTCTTGCCGCAGCCGCTCGGGCCGACGATGCACAGAATCTCGTTGTCGTAGACGTCGAACGACAGCGCCTCAAACACGCTGACGGTCCCGCCGACAAACATCCGGCACGCATTCTCGAGCTGGATCTTGGGGGTCACCGCAGCTGCTCGGCCATGAAGTCCGCGACGAGCGGCCGGTACTTGTACGCGATGTTGTTGCACACGTGGTTGCCCTCAGGGTACAGCACCCAGCGCTTGGGGCCGCGCGCCGCCTCGAAGGTTCGATACGCGTCCTCCGGCGAGATGAGGTTGTCCTGGGCGCCGTGGACGACGAGGAGTGGTGCCGTGATCCGCGCGGCGCAGCCGGCGAGCGTGGCCCCGCGGCTCCGGGCCGCGAGGTCCGCCGCGTCGCGGGCGCCCCAGATGTGCAGCCACCGCGCGAGGTGCAGGCCGCGGTGCAGGCGACCCTCCTCGAGGCTGTGCAGGCCGCCGCAGGACGCGACTGCGCTCAGGCGGGGTTCGAACGCGGCGCACCGCGGCGCGAGGTACCCGCCGAGGCTCACCCCGCAGACTCCGACCCGCGTACCGTCGACGTCGTCCCGGCCGAGCAGATAGTCGACGGCCGCGGCCGCCGCGACTTCGAAGTCCACGCGCATCTTCATCCGGTACCAGGTCTCGCCCTGCCCCGGCCCGTCCAGGGTCAGCGTGGCGAGCCCCCGGCGGAGGAAGAACCGTTCGAACGTCGCGTGCTCCTCTTTCACCGAGTCGAGCCCCGAGAGAAAGAGAACGACGGGCGGCCGCGCGACGCCCGCCCCGTCTGACGCGGGACCTCCTGCCGGGCGGCGGAGATAGGCCGGGATCCGGATCGCCTCCAGCGGAAACTCGACGCGCTCGCCCGGGGGCTCGAGCCACGGGAGAGCGCGAGCATAGCACGCGACCCGGCGCTCGGCTCCCCGGGTGAGGCCCTCGTGTCTGCGGCCGAGCTCCATCCACGCGCCGTACCACTGGTCCCACGTCTCGAGGCCGTCCACGACCCGGCGATAGTCGCCCGCATCCACGCCGTTGGCGCGGAACCGCGGCTCCCAGGTGCGGCCGACGTACCGGATCGTTTCGTCGGGCATGCCGCGGGAGCTACTCGCACCCGGCGGGAACCGGCACCGGGCCGCCGGCCTTCGCCAGGGCCTCGTTCGCGATCCCCATGTCGAGGATGTCGTGGGCGTCGTAGACATTGCGCAGGCTGCCGCCCTGGTGCTCGAACTGCACCGTCCAGGCGAGCCGCTTGGGGTCCAATCCGAGGTTGCGGGCCCAGATGCACCCCGTAATGATCTTGCCGTAGGCGTACGCCACGTCTTCCGGATCTTCGTGCGTGATCTGGGTGAGCGCCTTCAGCGCCTCGACGCGGTGCGCGTACGCGTAGCGCACGGCCAGAATCGTCGCCGCCGTCATGTTGACCACGGTCTCCCGATGAGCCGCGACCCACGGCCGGAGCCCGCAGTAGATGTTGTACTCGTAGTCGGGGAGGGCTTTGTACAGGTCGTACAGGACGTGGAAGCCGCGCTGGGTCCGGAGCACCTTGCTGGCCTGCTCGTAGTGGAAGATCGCGGTGTCATTCTGCCCGGTGAGGAGCGCCGCCACGCGGCCCGCGGGCGTCGTCGGCACGATCGCCACGTCTTCCGGCCGCAGGCCCGCGGTCTGGAGAATCGCGCGGTTCATGCGGTCGATGATCCCGCCCGGGGCGCTGGACAGCCCCATCCGCTTGCCCTTGAGGTCTTGGAGCGTCTTGATGGTGTCGCGCGCGACGAGCACGAAGTCCATCCGCGGCGCCGGCGCGTAGAAGGCCACGATCGGCACGCCGTTTCCGTAGGCGACCTGGCAGTCGATGAGCCCGACGTTGACCCCGCCGGTGATCGCGGCGGTGAGCGCCCGCGTCGAGCCATCGAAGTCCAGCGTCGCGAGGTCCACGTTGTACTTGTCCATGAACCCGAACGCCTTCGCCAGTTCCACCGGGGCGTGCACGACGTTGGGCGGCGCCACCGGCTGCCCAAAGATGATCTTCTCGCGGGGGCCCGGTGGCGGGAACTGCGGCCCCGCGGCGGAGCCTGCCGTGAGCGAGCCGCCCGTGATCAACGCTCCCAGGACGACAGTCACCACGAGCGTGAGCTCTCGTTTCATCCTCCAGCCCCCTCTCGATCACCTGGCCCGATCGCCTCGAAGGTTGGCGGCGGTGCGCCCGCCGTCCTCATCGGGCCGCCCGGTCCGCCGCCTCCCGAATCGCGCGCCATATCTTCTCCGGCGCGAGCGGCAGGTCGAGGTGGCGGATGCCGAAGGACGACAGCGCGTCCATCACGGCGTTCGCGACCGCGGGCGGCGCGCCGATTGCGCCCGCCTCACCGACTCCCTTCGCCCCCAGCGGGTTGAACGGGGACAGCGTTTCGACAAACTCGCCATGGACCGGCGGCGTGTTGGCGGCGCGGGGCATCGCGTACTCGCCGAACGTGGTCGTGAGGGGCTGCCCCGCCTCGTCGAACACCGCCTCCTCGAGCAGGGTCTCACCGAGTCCCTGCGCCACGGCCCCCACGACCTGGGCCTCCGCGAGGAACGGATTGACGACCCGGCCGGCGTCGTCGACCGCCACGAGGGCCAGGATGCGCACGGCCCCGGTGTCCGGCTCGACTTCGACCACCGCCGCGTAGGCGCCGGAGGGGAACACCGGACCGGGCAGCGAGAAGGTGGCCGCCGCGTCCAATCCGACCTCCAGATCCCGCGGCAGGCGCCCCGGCTGATACGCTGCCGCCGCCACCTCGGCGAACGTGACGCCCCGCGCGGTGGCACCCCGTACGGCGTAGCGGTCTCCCTCGCGCACCAGGTCCTCGGGCGCGGCCTCGAGCAAATGCGCTGCGATCCGGGTCGCCTTAGTCTGCACCTTCTGCGCGGCCACCCACAACGCCGATCCGCCCACCGTGATGGAGCGGCTGCCGAACGTGCCGACGCCCCGCGGCACCACCGCGGAATCGCCGTGCTCCACGGTGATGACCTCGGGCGGCACGCCGAGCGCGTCGGCCGCGATCTGCGCAAACGTCGTCTCGTGGCCCTGTCCGTGCGGCGTCGAGCCCATGCGCACGACGACCCGGCCGTCCGGCGCAGCGGTGAGGGCGGCGCCCTCCCACAACGCCGTGCCGGCGCGCTCGACGTAGGCGGCGACGCCGATGCCCAGCAGCCGGCCCTCGGCCCGCGCGCGCGTCTGTTCGCGACGCCAGCGCTCATAGCCGACGGCGTCCAGCGCCCGATCGAGGCAGAGCGCGTACCGGCCCGAGTCGTACACCCAGCCGAGCGGCGTCCGGTACGGAAACTGTTCGGGGGCGATGAAGTTGCGCCGCCGGAGTTCGACGGGATCGAGTCCCATCTCCCGCGCGGCGAGATCCACCATCCGCTCGATGATGAACACGGCCTCCGGACGCCCCGCGCCCCTGTATGGACCGGTCGGCGGTTTAGTCGTCGCGACCCCGATGAGTTCCACGTCCGCCGCCGGGGTGGCGTAGACGCCGATCACGAGAATCGCGGCGGTCAGCGGCACGGTGGGGGTCGGCGGATACATGTAGGCGCCGAGGTCGGCCAGCATCCGCATGCGCAGGGCCAGGAACCGTCCGTCCGCGTCGAGCGCAAGCTCGACGTCGGCATCGACGCCGCGGGCCTGATAGGCGGCCAGGAAGTTCTCGCGCCGCGTCTCCATCCACTTGACGGGGCGCCGCAGGTCGATGGCCAGCACCGCGGCGACGGCCACTTCGGGCGCCGGGCTGCCCTTCGCGCCGAACGCGCCGCCGACGTCCGGCACGACAATGCGCAACCGATGCTCGGGCCGCTTGAGGATGTGGCTGAGCTGGGCCAGCGGGCGGTGGGGGTCCTGCGCCGAGCACCACACGGTCAGGACGTCGGTGCCGGGATCGTACATCGCCGCGCCCCCGCGCGGCTCCATCGGGGCCGCCACCATCCGCGGGATCTGGAACCGCGCCCGCACCACCCGGGCGGCCGACGCGATCGCGCCGTTGACGTCGCCGTGCGTCCGGCGCCAGCGGAGCAGCGCGTTGTCCGGCGCGGCGTCGTGGACCGCAACCGGTCCTCCGAGCGCCGCGCGCAGGTCCGTCACGGCGGGGAGCTCATCGTACTCGATCTGCACGAGCGCCGCCGCATCGACCGCGGCCGCCGGCGTTTCCGCGGCCACGGCGACGACCGGCTCACCCGCGTACCGGACGCGATCGACAGCAAGCATCGGATGCGGGACGGCCGTCACCGCGGCCCCTTCCTGCACGTTGACGGGAAACCCGCGCGCGCGGCCGGCGATGTCGGCGCCCGTCACCACGGCCGCCACGCCGGGCGCGCGCCGCGCCGCATCCAGGGCGATCCGGCGGATGCGGCCGTGCGCGATCGGGCTGCGGACCACGGCGAGATGCAGTGCCCCGGGCAGCGCCAGATCATCGACGTAGTGCGTGAGGCCACGGATCGGACGGAGCGTCTCCCGCGCGCGCATGCTCTGGCCAATCCACGGCGCCGGTCCCGAGCGTGGGTCTGCCACACGGGCCTCCTGAGCGAGAAGCGTGCCTACGAGTCTACGGGCCGGCCCGGGGTGAGTCCTTGTGCGGGAGACTTCGTTAGAGCGCCGGACGAACCGGAAACACCGTCAGGATCCAGGCGTTGAGGCGATAGATCCAATCGAACAGCAGCGCCGCGCCCATCACGACGAGGAATGCGCCGCCCGTCACTTCAATCGCGTGCGCGTACCGGCCGATGGCCCGCAACGCCCCGAACGCGCTGGTGAGCAGCGCCGCGGTGGCCAGAAACGGCAGGGCGAGGCCGAGCGAATACGCAAACAACAGCACGGCCCCATCGGCCGCCCTCGCCGTGGTGGCCGCCAGGGTGAGGATGGCACCGAGCACCGGGCCCACGCACGGCGTCCAGGCGAACCCGAACGCCATGCCCACCAGCACGATGCCGGCGAGTCCGGCCGGCCGCCGCGCGAACGCGATGCGCCGCTCCCGGTAGAATCCCGGCACGCGCAGCACGCCGAGCATCACGAGCCCGAACACGATGACCACGGCGCCGCCGATCCGGCCGAGCAGCTCCCGATTGCCCAGGATGAAGCCGCCGAGGAGGGAGGCCGAGGCCCCGAGCCCCGTGAACACCAGGGAGAACCCGAGCACGAACAGGAGGGTCGCGCCGACGACGCGTCCCATCTGTCGCCGCCGTGCCGCGGCATCGAGCTCCAGGAGCGAGACGCCGGACACGAACGACAGGTACCCCGGGATGAGCGGCACCACGCACGGCGAGAAGAACCCCAGCACGCCCGCAAAGAACGCGATCGCAAGCGACAGATGCACGCTACCGCCTCGCGAGCGCGTCGATCGTCTGCACCAGTTCGGTCTCGCTCGCCGGTCCGTATCCCGTCCGAACCAGCGAGCCGCTGCGCGAAATGACGGCCCAATACGGCTGATAGGTGAACCCGTAGGCCTTCGCCACTCGTTCGTCCCGGTCGTAGGCATTGGGAAACGAGAGATGGTACCGCCGCACGAACCCTTCACAGGCCCGCCGGGTATCAAGCAGCCCGATCCCGATCATCGCCACGCGCCGGTCCTTGGCCTCGCGGTACGCACGCTCCCACCCGGGGGCGTCACCATTGCACGTGGGTCACCACGGCGCCCAGAACAGGAGCACGGCGGGCCGGCCTTTCAGATCGGCAAGGCCGATCGTGCCGCCCGACAGGAGCGGAAGCCGGAATGCCGGCGCCGGCCGCGGCGCGGCCTGCGCCCGCACGGCCAGGCCGGACAGCGTCAACGCACCGGCGGCGAGCATGACCATCAGGACCGCCCGGCGGCTCGTTCCCACGATTGCGACCTCTCTCACCTCATCCGGATCACTGCTGCCAGCGGGGCGGGCGCTTTTCGAGGAACGCACGCATCCCCTCCTGCGCGTCCGGGGCGAGGGCATTCTCCACCATGATCTCCTCGGCCACGGCATAGGCCTCGGGGCGATCCTTGGTGATCTGGCGGTAGAACCCCCGCTTGCCGACCGCGAGCGTATAGGCGCTGGCGGCGATCACCTGCCGCGCGAGGGCCATCGTCTCCTCTTCAAGCCGGTCCGCGGGCACGACACGGTTCACAAGATCGGCCTGCTGAGCCTCCCGCGCGGTGATCGGCGTCCCGGTGAGCAACATCTCCATCGCCTTCCGAGGGCCCACGGCCCGAGCCACGGCGACCCCCGGCGTCGTGCAGAAGAGCCCGGTCTTTACGCCCGGAGTCGCAAACGCCGCGTTCTCCGAGGCGACGACGAGATCGCAGGTTGCGACGAGTTGACAGCCGGCTGCGGTCGCAAGGGCGTGGACCTGAGCAATGACGGGTTTCGGCAGCGTGCGCACAGTCTCCATGACGTCGGTACAGAGATCGAACAGCGTGGCGACGTCGGTCTGAGACTGGCCGACGAGTTCGCGGAGATCGTGCCCGGAACTGAACACCGGACCGGTCGCGCGAATGACCACCGCCCGGACGTGCGGATCCGCGGCCGCCTGATCCAGCGAACGCTTGAGAGCTCCCAGCATGGCGCGCGAGAGCGCGTTCCGCCGCTCGGGATGGTTGAGGGTCAGTACGGCAACGCCGTCTGTGACCTCGTACAGCAACAGCGGCTTCTGTGCCGTCCCGACGTGCTCGACCGGCGAATCCATGAGCCTTTCCCTCCCGCGTGACCGGCGCCGGCGTCCGCCCCGGGGGAGCACGCCGGCCGCTCCCGGGGACTTTTACGTCAAACCGGCGGCATTCCTTCTATCTAATGGTTGCCCATAAACTCGACGATCGAGCAGGCCGGGCGTCGTTTCCCCCCGTCACGACGCCCGGCCGGACAATCCCTTCCGTCTCGCGAGGCGCACGATCTTGCGATGGCGCCCGGCGGCGAGCCGAAGAAAGCCCGCGAACCCCACCGTCAGCAGCGCCAGCGGAATGGCCAGCACCACGCTCCAGACCAGCCGATCCGCGCCGTAACTCATCCCGACGCCCACTGTACCAGCAACCGGCTAGGACCCGTAATCAGGCGGCCGCCCGATTAGGCCCGGCGACATCGGAAATCGGGTCTTCACCCGATGCGTCCCCGCGCCGGTTCGCGACGATATTCCCGGCGCACCGGGGAATGAAGCGAGTAGAGGTTCGCGGGGCCCGACGGGGGTGGTCAGTTGGGCGTGCCGGTCCTCATACTGGATATTGCCGTCGGCGTTCATGTAGCCATCGTCTTGCTGCTGCTCGGCAAGTACGTCGAGACACGCCTACCCTACGTCATTTGGTGGACGCTTGGCACGGCTACCCTCGCCGCCAGGTCGGCGGTCGACCTCGCCGTTCTCTCCGGCGGGGCGCCGGCGCCGGTCCACGCCGTCGCGAGCGCGCTGATCCTCGCCGCGGCGGGATGCTTCCTCACGGGCTCCGTCGCCCGCGATCCGAACGCCCCCGGGACCGTGCTGCTGGGGATGGTGGGCTACGGCGGGCTCCTCCTCGCGGCCGCACTCATCCTGCTGTGGGGAGCCGACCACGCCCGCGTCATCGTCGGGCTCGCCTCCGGCCTGGCCTTCGCACTGGCGGCCTGGGGCTACTATCGGGCCGAGGGCACCCTGGACGACACCGGCATCCGCCTGATCTTCACCGGGCTGCTCGCGATCGGGGTGGCCTTCGCCGCGTGGTCGTTTCTCGGGCGCTCGCCGCGTGGCACCGGCTTGTCGGAGTTCGCGGGGGCCCTGGGTGCCGCCGTGTTCGGCGCCGGGATCCAGCTGCGGTCACTGGAACGTCAGCGTGCGGTCGAAGTGATGAGCAGCATCAGCACCGCGCTGCACCAGCCGCGGCACGTAAGCGACATGCTGAGCGACGTGCTGCGGGCAACCGGCGATATGGTCCAGGCGCACTCCGGCTGGGTATTCCTGGAAAGGGACGGCCGCTACGACGCGGCGGCGGAGTTGCGGCTGCCGGGTCCGCTGGCGCGCGACGGGCGGGCGGCCATGGCCGGCTCGTGCCGGTGCCTCGACTTCCTGCGCGCGGGACGGCTGCCGGCGCACGGCGTCGTCGTGGAGTGCGACCGGCTCGCCGGCACGGGGCTCAGCGCGCGGCACGCGAGCATCCCGCTCCGTACGGCGGCGAGCACCGTCGGCGTCCTCAATCTCGTCCTGCCGGCGGGACGGCTGTTCACGCGCCGTGAGCTCTCGGTGCTGTCGGCGATCGGCACGCAGGTCAGTCTCGCCATGGACAAGGCCCGCCTGCTCGACGAGTTGCGCGACAAGGAGGCCGCGCGCACCGGACTGATTCACCGCCTCCTCAGCGCGCAGGAGGACGAGCGCAAACGCATCGCGCGCGAGCTTCACGACGAAGCCGGCCAGTCGCTGGCCGGCCTGATGCTCGAGCTCGAGGCCGCCCGCCTCGAGACGACCCGCGGCGTCGCGGTGACCCCTGAGACCCTCGCGCGCCTCCGGCGGCTCGCCGCGCGCACGGTCGAGGCGGTGCGCGGGCTGATCTACGATCTGCGGCCCGCCGTGCTGGACGACCTCGGGCTCGCCCCGGCGCTGCGCTGGTACATCCAAACCCAAATCGTCTCCCGCGGCCTGCCGGTGGACCTGCACGAACGGCTCGGCGGCGAGCGGCTCGACACCGCGCTCGAAACCGCGGTGTTTCGGATCGCGCAGGAGGCGCTGTGGAACGCCGTCAAGCACGCGGGGGCCAGGCGCGTGGACGTCGAGCTCGTCCGCGCCGGCGACGGGCTCGTGCTTCGCGTGCGCGACGACGGCCGCGGGCTCGCCGGGGGCGCGCGGCCCGCCCA
>DASYZR010000098.1 GCA_035945995.1 bacterium | reverse complement strand
GTCATGGTGCTGGCCGCGACGCTGGTGACCGGCGGGCCGCCCGGCGGGGTGCGCGCCGCCGCGCCGGCGACCGGCGCGCCGCCGTTGCTGGCCCGCGTCTCCGGCGAGCGTGCCTACCGGCACGTGCTCGCGCTGTCGCAGAAAATCGGACCGCACCCGGCCGGCACGCCGGAGGACCGCGCGTCCGGCGAGTACATTGCCGCGCAGCTCACGCGGGACGGTTACGGGGTCGACTGGCAGCCCTTCACGTTCCCGTACTTTGCGGTGCGGCACGTCGCGCTCACGGTTCCCGACGGACCGGCGCTGCATCCGACGGTGATGGAGTACTCACCGTCGACCGGGGAGCAGGGGCTGACCGCTGAGGTTGTGGACGCCGGTCTCGGCCGTCCCGGCGACTTCGGAGGCCAGACGGCGGCGGGCGCCGGCCTGCGGGGGAAGATCGTGCTCGTGCGGCGCGGCGAGTTGACCTTCCGGCAGAAGGCCGAGAACGCAGCCGACGCCGGCGCCGCGGCCCTCATCGTATACAATTCGCGGCCAAACGAGTTTGCCGGAACCCTCGGCCAGGCGGTCCGGATTCCGGTGGTGTCGCTCTCGGGCCAGGAAGGTCAGACGCTTCTCGACCGCGTGCGGGCGGCCCGTGCCGTCGTCCACCTCGACGTGCAGACCGTCAGTGAGCGGCGCACGACCTGGAACATCGTCGGCACGAAGCCCGCCGCCCATGGGGCGGCGGGCCCGGCCGCCGGCAAGATCCTCGTCGTCGGCGCGCACCGCGATACCGTGGCCGGCGCCCCGGGAGCCAACGACAACACCTCGGGTGTCGCGTCGGTGCTCGAGATCGCCGAGGTGGTGAAGAACGTGCCGCTCGGAGTCGCCGTCCGCTTCGTCTTCTTCGGGGCCGAGGAAGACGGGCTGTACGGATCGGCCGAGTACGTCGCGCACCTCGACAAGCGCCCGATCATCGGGATGGTCAATCTCGACATGGAGGGTGTCGGCGACCGGCTCATCCTCGCCGGCCGGGGCGACGACGTGCTCGTGCGGACGGCCTCGCGCCTCGCCGGGGAGCTCGGCATCCGCGCCGAGGTTCGGAGCGCCGAGGGCGGCAGCGACCACGTGAACTTCGAGCGGGCCGGGGTTCCCGTCGTGTTCCTGTTCCGGCCCGACGACCCGTACTACGATACGCCACGCGACACCGTGGACCGCGTGTCCCCCGCGCTCCTCGCGGCGTCGACGCGCCTGGCGCTGGCGACGGCCCTCGCGGCGGCCGGGATGAAGTAGGGCGCCCGGCGGAGCCGGCTCTCTAGAAGGTCCCCGCCGAGCCCTCCGGCGGCCCGAACATCGCGGTCTCGTCGGCGCGCGAGTACGCGTGGACGTCGTCGGGTACAAACCACAGGCCGATCTCGTGCGCCGCTTCCTCGACGGTGCCCGAGGCGTGGATGAGGTTGCGGACCGGCCGCTGCTCCTCGTTGGCCACGGTGGGCGCGTCGACCGCGAAGTCTCCGCGGATCGTGCCGGGTGCAGCGAACACGGGCAGCGTCGCGCCGACGAGTTTACGCGTCACGCTGACCGCGTGGACGCCTTCGAACACCGCCGCGATGATCGGCGCCGTCTGCATGAACTCGATCAGCCAGCCCCGCACGCGCCGCCCGATCTCGAGCGGGTCGTCCGTCCCCATTCGCGCGCGGACGTCCCACCCGTACGTCTCGAAGGCCTCCTTGGTCTTGCCCCCGATTGTCCGGACCCACTCATCGCCCGACGGATAATGACGCTCGAGCGTCGCGCGGTCGGCGTGGAGCATCCGCAGCGCGACGATCTTGAGGCCGGCGCGTTCCAGCCGCCCGAGGATCTCCCCGATGAGCGCCCGCTGAACGCCGTCCGGCTTGATGAGGATCAACGTGCGTTCGTGCCTGACTCCGGTCATCGTCGCCTCCGCGAGGGTACGTCTCCGGCGCGCGCCTAGCGCCCGATCGCGCAGCCGTCCGCGCGCGGGTCCGATCCGCCGGCGTAGACGCCGCGCTCCGCGTCCACCTGGATCGCCTGGACGCCGCCGATGCCCGGCCGCGGGGTGATCACGCGATGGCCGCGCCGCCGCAGCCCGTCGTAGGTCTCCTCGGGAAACCCCGCCTCCATCCGCAGTTCGTAGGGGGAGGCGACGGTGTGCGGGTCCGTGGCCGGGAAACTGAACCACCGCGGCCGTTCGACCGCTTCCTGCACATTCATGCCGTACGCGATGACGTTCATCAACACCTGGAGATCCCACGGCGCCTGCGCGTCGCCGCCCCGGGTCGCCCACGCGAGAACCGGACGGCCGCCCCGGGTGGCGATCAACGGCATCAGCGTGTGCATCGTCCGCTTGCCGGGCGCGAGCCGATTGGGATGGCCGGGCACCAGGCTGAAGCCGCGGCCGGCGCGATTGTTCAGCAGGATGCCCGTGCCGTCGACGACCTCCCCGCAGCCGAACGACGAGGAGATGCTGGTGATCCAGGACACGACGTTGCCGTGGCGGTCGGCCACGGCGAATGCGGTCGTGTCCCCGGCGGCCTCCGGCAGCCCCCCGGACGGCGCCGCCTCGGCCGCCCGCGCCGGGTCGATCGCGCGGCGGCGCGTCTGCCCGTACGCGGGATCGAGGAGACGGCCGAGGGGAGTCGCGACGAACCGCGGGTCGCCGGCGTAGGCCAGGCGGTCCGCAAACGCGAGCTTCTTGGCCTCCACCATGACGTGCACCGCGTCCGCCGATCCCCAGGGCACCGCCGCGAAATCGTCGTCGCGCAGGATGTTGAGGATTTCCAGCAGCACGAACCCCTGGGACGGCGGCGGGGTCGTGTGCACCACGAGGTCGCGGTAGGCGGTGCGCACCGGTTCCGCGAACTCGGAGCGATGCCCGGCCAAGTCCTCACGGCTCATGAGCCCGCCGTGCTCGCGCACATACCCGGCGATCCGCTCCGCGAGCGGCCCTTCGTACAGCGCGCGCGGCCCTTCGTCGGCAATGAGATGGAGCGAGCGCGCAAGGTCCTGCTGCACGAGCACCTCGCCGACCGCCGGCGGCCGCCCGTGGGGCAGAAATACCCGGGCCGTCGACGGGTAGCGCTCCAGGACGTCCTGCGACTCCGCGAACCACGACGCCAGCCGCTCGCTGACTGGGAATCCCGATTCCGCGTAGTGGATCGCCGGTTTGAGCAGCCGGCCGAGCGTCGATTGGCCGCCGCCCCAGCGCTCGAGGGCGGCGGCCGTCGCATCGACGGCGCCCGGCACGGACGGCGACAGCATCCCCCGCAGCGGCATCGTGGCATGGCCACGGGCCGCGAACCATTCGGGCGTCGCGGCCTTCGGCGCCGCGCCGCTGCCGAGCAGCGTCGTGACGGTCCCGGAGGCCGCTTCGTAGTACGTCGCAAACGTGTCGCCGCCGAGGCCGGTCATCATCGGCAACACGACTCCAAGGACTCCGGCGACGGCAACCGCGGCCTCGACGGCGTTGCCGTCGTGCTCGAGGACGTGCAGGCCGGCCACCGTCGCCAACGGATGATCGGTGGCGACCATCCCGCGCCGCGCCAGCACGACGCTCCGTCCCTGTGTACTCGCCGTCATCTCACGCTCCCGTCCGCGCGCTGTGGGGCACGTCCGGCGCGGTGAGATCTCCCGAACTTCGTCACCATATGTATTTGACCGCTGCGCGCCCGATCACCTCGCGGGCCGAAGGGAAGCGGCGTCTCCTGCGCCAATCCTGTGTGCCGTGCGCGCGCCGGCCCATTCCCCCGCCACGTGGTATCGTTGGGCGGGCGCAGCCGTCTCCGCCGCCGTCGCCGTGGCGATGACCGGTCCGGCCGTAGGGCCGTCGAGTTCCGCCGCCGTCGCGCCGGCCGTGATTCGCGCCCCGGTGCTGGTCGCGCGGGGCGCGACGAGCGACGCCACCGCCTCGAACAACGAGGTCAAGTTGCTGCGCACGCGCGACGGGCTGGTGGCCGCCTACGCCGGGGACGCGGGTGGTACCCAGGTGCTGCTGGCCGCTTCCCGGGACGGCGGCGGGCACTGGGTCCCCCTCGGTCAGGCGAGCGACGGGCCGGTCGCCTCGCGCCTGGCCGCGCTCGCGGCCGACGCGGCGGGACGGGTGCACGTCGTCTGGACGCGCTACGACGACGGGGTCGGTAAAGTCTACTATCGGGAATGGGCCCCGTCTGCGCGGGGCGGTCCAGCCGGCGGATGGCTCGCGCCGCAGCGCCGTATCTCGCCCGAGGGCCTCTACGCCGGGTATCCGGCGGTGGCGCTCGACCGCGCGGGCCGTCCCCGCGTCGTCTGGTACGGGATCCGCGCCGGTCCGACGCCCGCGCCGACCCGCCACGGCTCGATCTACGAAATCCTCTCCACCGAATACGACGGCCGCACGTGGTCGCCTCCGGTCCTCGTGTCGACCGGCGTGCCCGATTCCATCAACCCCGCGCTCGCCTCGGACTTCACCGGCCGCCTGCACGCCGTATGGTACCAATATGACGGCCGCGTCTATCAGGTTCGCTACGCGGCGTACGGGGCCGGATGGGGAGCGCCCGAGGGCGTCTCCCGTACCCCGAGCGACGAGTTCAATCCGGATGTGGCCGTCGACGCCCGGGGCGGCCTCGCGCTCGTGTGGGAGCAGCACGAAGCGCAGGCGTCCGTGATCGACTACGCGCGCCGCGCGGGCGGGGCCTGGAGCGAGCCGGTCGCGGTGTCGGCCGCCGGCGGGCGCGTGTCGGTCTTTCATCCTTCGGTCGCCTCCGACGCGTCCGGCGCGACCTGGACCGCGTGGGACTCCGACGACGGACAGATCTACGCGCGCCGCTACAAGGGCGGCTGGGGCCCGATCCTGCGCCTCACCGCGGACGGCGGGAATACGTTCCCCGGCGTGTTGTCGGACGCCGGCGCGCTCGACGTCATCTGGACGCATACGGGTCCCGCCGGCTCGTCGGTCTATTTCGCCCGGGTCACGGCACGGCCGTGAAGGCGGTCGAGGCCGGCGCATCCGCGCGCCGGGCATTCAGCCGGCGGCTGCTCGCATGGTACCGGCGTCACGGCCGCGATCTCCCCTGGCGGCGGACGCGGGATCCCTACCGGGTCCTCGTCTCCGAGGTGATGTTGCAGCAAACCCAGGTGTCGCGGGTAATTCCGAAGTACCGCGAATGGCTGCGCCGCTATCCATCGCTGGAGGCACTGGCCGCGGCGCCGGCGGGCGAGGTGCGGGAGGCCTGGTATCCGCTCGGCTACAACATCCGGCCGCGGCGGCTGCAGACGATCGCGCGCATCGTCGTGCGCCGGCACGGCGGCCGGCTGCCCGGGACGCGGGACGGGCTGCTGTCGCTTGCGGGTATCGGGGCCTACACGGCGGGCGCGGTCTTGAGTTTCGCCTTCGGCCGGGATGCGGCGGTTCTCGACACCAACGTGCGGCGCGTCCTGCGCCGGGTGTGGGTGGGGGACCACCGGCGCGTTGGCGACCGGGCGCTCTGGGATCTCGCGGAGCGGCTGCTGCCTCGAGGACGGGCGTACGACTTCAATCAGGCATTGATGGATCTCGGCGCCACCGTCTGCACCGCGCGCCGGCCCCGATGCGATGCCTGTCCGCTGGCCGGGATGTGCGCGTCCTACCCGCTTACAGCCCCGTCGCGTGGTATCCGCAGTCCACGAACAGCACCTCGCCCGTGATGCCGCGCGCGAGCGGACTCGCCAGGAACACGGCGGCGTCGGCGACCTCGTCGGGGTCGGTGTTGCGGCGGAGCGGGGCGCGCTCCTTCATCACGTCGAGGATCCGGCTGAACCCCTGGATGGCGCGCGCCGATGCGGTCTTGATCGGACCCGCGGAGACGGCGTTGACGCGAAAGCCGCGCGGGCCGAGGTCGGCCGCGAGGTAGCGCACGCTCGCCTCGAGCGCCGCCTTGGCGACGCCCATGACGTTGTAGTTTGGCATCACACGCGTCGAGCCGATGTAGGTGAGCGTAATCAGTCCGGCGCCGGGCCGCAGCACCGGCAGTAGATGGTGCGCGACGGCGACGAACGAATACGCGCTGACGTCCAGGGCCGTGCCGAATCCGGCCCGCGACGTGTCCACGAACGCGCCCCCGAGGTCCTCGCGGTTGGCAAACGCGACGGCGTGCACCACGGCGTCGAGCCCGACGCCGTCCGCAGCGAGCGTCTGCGCGAGCGCCGCGAGCGCCCCGTCCTGGGTCACGTCGCACGGCAGGACGCGCGCACCGTCCAACGTCCCGGCGAGCGCCCGGACGTCGTCCTCCTGCCGCCCGCCCTGGAACGTGAAGACGAGCCGGGCGCCTTCACGGGCGAACGCCCGCGCGACCGCCCAGGCGATGCTCCACCGGTTGGCGACGCCCATCACCAGCGCCGTCCGATCCGCGAGCAGTCCGCTCATCGGGATGCCCTCCGCGCGATCGCGGCCGGCGTTCGCCCCGACCGCTTCTCGTGATGATTCACGGCGGGGCGCCGCCCGCGGGCGCGGCGCGCCCCGCGGACGGGGCGGGCCATCCAGGGGGGCGCGCCGAGGTAGCGGGCCGACGGACACAGGTCGCGCAGCGGACAGGCCGGGCACTTCGGCCGGATCGCCGTGCAGATCTCGCGGCCGAAGAAGATGAGCCGCAGGGAAAAGGCGCTCCACTCCTCGGGCGGGATCAAGGCGCCGACGTCCGGCTCGATCTTGTCAGGGTCATCGTGGGCCGTCAGCGCAAGCCGCCGGGAGAGCCGCCGCACGTGGGTGTCCACCACAACGCCCGGGACCCCGGACGCGCCGAGGACGACGTTGGCGGTCTTGCGGCCGACGCCCGGCAGCGCGACGAGCTCCTCCATCGTTCGCGGCACCTCGCCGCCGCGCCGCTCGAGCAGCGCGCGCGCGCACGTCTGGATCGCCCGCGCCTTGGCGTGAAAAAAGCCGGTGCTGTGGATCATCGCTTCGAGTTCGCTCCGACGCGCGCCGGCATAGTCGGCGGCGGTCCGGTAGCGCCGGAACAGCGCCGGGGTCACGCGGTTCACCTGCGCGTCGGTCGACTGGGCGGAGAGAATGGTGGCGATCAACAGCTCGAGCCGGTTGCGGTGGTGGAGCGGAATCTTCGCGCGCGGGTACCGCGCGGCGAGGCGCGCCGCGATCTCCCGCGCGCGCCGGACACGCGCGGCGGCGGTTTCTCTCGGGGGGGCTGCGGAAGGGGCTCGGCACGTCACGCCCACCGATGTACCGTAGCGCCGTCCCCTCTGTCAAGGCGCCCGCGTCGGGCCGGCAGGACTGCGGTGCGCGGCCGTGGGAGATCGGGGCGACGAAGGGGGTGGGTGCGCATGGACTACGGCGGGCGGACGGAACGCGTCAGGCGGCTCATGAAGGAGCAGCAAATGGACCTCCTCGCGGTCGCCCCGGGGGACGATCTTCGTTACCTCCTGGGTTACTCGCCGACCGCGGACGAGCGGCCGTGCTACCTGTTGGTGGCCGCGGGAGGCAGCGCGTTTGTGGTGCCGAGCCTGAACGCGGCGCAGGCGGAGCAGTACGTCCGCGCGCCGACGTTCACCTACACGGACGCGGAAGGCCCGGCCCGCGCCGTCGCCGCCTCCGGCGCGGAGATCGGCGAACGCGCGCCGCGCCGGCTGGGCGTCGGCGACACCATGCGGGCCGACTTCGTCCTCACGCTGCAGGCGGCGTATCCGGATGCCCGTCTCGCGCTCGGCTCCGAGGTGCTGGCGCCGGTGCGGATGCGCAAGGACGCGGACGAGATCGAGGCGCTCAAACAGTCGAGCCGGCACGCCGACCGGGCCGTCCGGGACGTGTGGGGCGCCTGCCGCGCCGGCGTGTCGGAACGCGAACTGGCCGACGTCGCCGCGGTCTCGTTTCGGCGATCCGGGTCGGAGGAAGTGTTGTTCACGGGCATCGCGTTGGGTCCAAACGGCGCGTTCCCGCATCACCACCCGACCGACCGCCGCTTCGCGCCGGGGGACTCCGTCGTGATCGACGTCGGCGGCCGCCTGAACGGATATGCTTCCGACATCACCCGGGTCGCGTCCCTCGGCGCGCCGCCGGCGCGGTACCGGCAGGTGCATGCCGTCGTGGACGAAGCGGTGCAGACGGCGATCGCCGTGATCAAGCCGGGGGTGCCGCTCAAGCAGGTCGATCTCGCCGCGCGCGGGGTCATCGAGCGCGCGGGCTTCGGGCAGTACTTCGTCCACCGGGTCGGGCACGGCCTCGGGGTCTCGGGCCACGAGCTCCCGAGCGTGACGCACGAAAACGCGATGCCGATCGGTGAAGGGTTCGTTTTTTCGGTGGAGCCGGGAATCTATCTCCCCGGCGAGTTCGGCGTGCGCCTGGAGGAAATCGTCTACGTGGACGGCGCGGGCGCGCACGCGCTCAGCGCGCTCGCGCGGGACGTGCACATCGCGGACGCCTGACGGCGGGCCGCGTCCGGGCGCTTAGGCGACCGGGACGGGTTCCCGGAGCAGCCGTTCGGCGGGATCGGCAGCCGGGCAGAGGCGCATCTCGACGGGATGCAGATGGCCGTCGATGCCGCTGTTATGCCGGAGGCAGTAGCGGGCGACGATTTCCCTCCCCGCGTTGGGAAACACCACGGTCTCGTGACCACACTCCGGGCACTGATAGACGGCCATCGCTCTCCCTCCACCCGACTCCGTCCCTCGAACCGATCTACCCACCCGCGGAAGGCGGTAGACATCGCCGGCCTCCCGGGCGATCCTCCCGGCCGTGGAAATGGGCGAAGGCCGGCCGGGTGAACGGCTCCATCCTACACGGTCCGGGGCCGGGGAGGGAGAGGACTGTCCCCAATCTTTTCTTACGTCACATCAGAGGTGCTAGCACCACGCGCGGGTCATGAACGAAGGCGCTCAATCGAGTCCGCTGCCGCCGCGGGCGAGGACGGCGATCGTCGCGTCGTGGAGGGCGCCGTTTGTCGCCACCAACTGTCCGGCGTCTCCGGTGGCGGGCACCGGGCGTCCCCGAAGATCGCTGATCCGCCCGCCGGCCTCCTCGACCATGAGCATGCCGGCGGCGAAGTCCCAGGCCTTCGGCCCGATCTCCCAGTAGCCGTCGAGATGGCCCGCGGCCACCGCGGCGAGGGCCAGCGCCGCCGATCCGAGTGAGCGGACGATCGCGGCCTCCAGGCGAACGTCGACGAAGTGGTCGAGGTTGACGCGCGTCTCGGTGACGTCGTGCGGGAAGCCCGTGGCGAAGGCGGCGTCCCGCAGACTCGCGACCGCCGACACGTGGAGCCGCCGCCACGGGATGAGGTCGTCCCACCCGGCGGGGTCGGTCGGCAGGTCGGCCAAAAATGCGGAGAACGCCCCCCGGCCGCGCTCCGCGGCGTACACTTCGCCGAGCATCGGGTTCATGATCACGCCGAGTGTGAGGCCGGCCGGCTCCTCGTGCAAGGCGAGGCTCGTGGCAAACCACGGTATGCCGCGCGCGTAATTGGACGTGCCGTCGAGCGGATCGACGAGCCACGTGTGCGCCCCCCGGCCGCGCCGTCCGCCTTCCTCGCCGAGGATCGCGTGCGATGGGTAGGCCTCTTGAAGGATGCCGACGATCGTGTCTTCGGCCGCACGGTCGGCCTCGGTGACGGGGTCGTTGCGGCCCTTGTAATCGACCCGCTCGAGGCGCCGGAAAAAGCGGCGCTGCACGCCGGCCGCGGCATGCGCGGCACGCAGGGCGGTCACGACGGTGGGAGACAATGCCGGCATGAGCGTCTGTACCTTCGACGTGCAGGAGCGAACTCCGGCACGACCGAACCACCTCGAGGCGTCCTTCCCACGGACGCCGCCGCACCGCCCAACGCCGCCGCCGCGAGCGTGCCATGCTCTACCTGAGCCAGATCATCGGCAAGCCGGTGTATGACGCCTCGGGCGACGCGTTCGACCGGGTCGCCGACCTCGTGATCTACCACGGCACCGAAAAATTTCCCAAGATCACCGGGATTCTCTTGCGCGGCGACCACAGCCGCGTCGCGATCATTCCGTGGGACGCGGTCGCCGAGTTTCTGACCACCGCCATCCGGCTGCGGGTCGAGCGGCGGCATCTCTCGCCGCGGCCGCTGCAACCGGACGAAGTCCTCCTGCGCGACAACATCTTCGACAGCCAGGTCGTGGACACCGACGACCTGAAGGTCGTGCGCGTCAACGACATCGAGCTGCGCCGGATCGGCTCGGAACTCCGCGTCGTCGGCGCGGACGTCGGGACGCGGTCGCTGCTCCGGCGGCTCGGGCTCGAACCGCTCGTCGCCGGCGCGTTCGAGCGCTTCGGCCGGCCGCTGCCGCAGGGCGTGATCCCGTGGAACCTCGTGGCGGTGCTCGGCGGCACCATGACGCCCCTTAAGCTGACCATCTCGCGGGAGAAACTGAAGCACATCCACCCCGCCGACCTCGCGGACCTCCTGGAAGAGCTCGACCGCGACGAGCGGGTCGAGATGATGACCGCGCTCGCCGACGAGACCGCCGCCGACGTCCTCGAAGAGGCCGAGCCGGAGGTGCAGACCGCCGTGATCCAGGAGCTGCCGAGGGAGCGGGCGGCCGACGTGCTCGAGGAGATGGCTCCGGACGAGGCCGCGGACGTCCTCGGGGAGCTCCCGGAAGCGCGGGCCGACGAGCTGATCTCGCTGATGGAAGAGGACAAGGCGGAAGAAGTCAGCCGCCTGCTCCAGTATCCGCCGGAGACGGCCGCCGGGAAGATGACGACGGAGTTCATCGCCCTGGCGGAGACGATGACGGTCGAGCAGGTGCTGGCGCGGCTCCGCGAGACCAAGCCCGACGACGAGTCCATCTACTATCTCTACGTGGTCGACGCCCAGGAGCGGCTCGCCGGCGTCCTCTCGATCCGGTCGCTCCTGGTGTCGCCGCCGGAGACGCCGATCTCGCAACTGATGCGCACCGAGGTATTCTACGTCCCGCCGGACGCCAGCGTCGACGACGTCGCCGGGGCTCTCGTCAAGTACGACCTGCTGGCCGTGCCGGTCGTCGAGCCTGCGGGGCGGCTCGTGGGCATCGTCACCGTCGACGACCTGATCGACATTCTGGTCGAGACGTACGGGCCCCGGAAGCTCGGCGGCGGCGTCGACCTTCTGCGGCGCAAGGCATCCCGCGAGTCCGCCGCCACGCCGGGGTCGCGCCCGCCGGGGGGCGACCCCGGCGTGGGCGGGGCAGGCGGGCCGCAGCCGTCCGGATGAATTTCTCGCTTCCGATCCTGAGGCGCGCCGGCCGGGCGGCGGCGATGAGCCGGCTGGCGATGTTTTTCGCGATCATGGGCCCGGGCATCATCACACAGAACGTCGACAACGACGCCGGCGGCATCACCACGTACTCGCTGGCCGGCGCCAACTTCGGGTACGCGCTGCTCTGGACGATGATCCCGGTGACGATCGCGCTCTATGTCATCCAGGAGATGGCGTCCCGGCTGGGGGTGGTCACGGGCAAGGGGCTCGCCGACCTGATCCGCGAACGGTTCGGCGTCAGAACCACGGTGTGGGTCATGCTGGTGCTGCTCGCCGCCGACTTCGGCAACACCCTCGCCGAGTTCTCGGGGCTCGCCGCCGGCGGGGAGATCTTCGGCGTCTCGAAGTACGTCTTCGTCCCGATCGGCGCGCTGACGGTATGGCTGCTCGTCGTCCGGGGCACCTATCGGTCGGTCGAGCGGATCTTCCTCGGCGCGAGCGCGTTCTACGTGGCCTACGTCGTGTCCGGCATTCTGGCGCGGCCGGACTGGGGCGTCGTGTTGCGCGCGTCGGTGGTGCCCACGTTCAGCTTCCAGGCCGCCTATCTGCTGATGTTCGTCGGCGTGATCGGCACGACGATCGCGCCGTGGATGCAGTTCTACCTGCAGTCGACCGTCGTCGAAAAGGGCATCACGGTCAAGGACTACGGGTACACGCGGACGGATGTCTTCATCGGCTCGTTGATGACCGACATCGTCGCCTGGTTCATCATTGTTGCCTGCGGCGCGACGATCTTCGCCCACCACATCCACGTCGAGACCGTCAAGGACGCGGCGCTCGCGCTCGTTCCGCTCGCCGGCCGGTACGCGGCGGCGCTGTTCGCGCTCGGCCTCATCAACGCGTCGCTATTCTCCGCGTCCGTGCTGCCGCTGGCGACCTCCCATTACGTGTGCGAGTCGCTCGGGTTCGAAGCGGGCGTCGACCGCACGATGCGCCAGGCACCCGTGTTCTACGGCATCTACATCGCCCTCATCGTCGGGGCGTGCATCATCGTCCTGCTCCCCAACGCCCCGTTGCTGCAGATCCTGTTTCTGTCACAGGTCGCGAACGGCATCCTGCTGCCGTTCATCCTCGTGTTCATGCTCCTGCTCGTCAACCAGAAGCGGCTGATGGGCGCCTACACCAACTCGGTGGCGTTCAACGTCATCGCGTGGGTGACCACGGTGGCGATGATCATCCTGACCCTCGCGCTCGTGGCGACGCAGATCTTCCCGTTCGGCGGGTAGTCCCGCATCGGTGTCGCGGGACGGGTAGTCCCGCATCGGTGTCGCGGGGCGGCTGAGCCCCGCCGTCGGGGCGGGCCGCAAGGGGCCGCCGGGCCGGACCGCCAACACCTCCCCTATGGCGACCGATCAGCTCGAGGGTCTGTGGACCGGTCCCGTCCCCGCGATCGAGGACGTCTTCGCCGCGCGGCGGGTCATCGCCCCGCACCTGTATCGCACGCCGCTCGTGCCCGCCCCCGCGCTCGACCGGATCCTCGGCGCGCGCGTCTACGTGAAGTGCGAGAACGTGCTGCCGACGGGGGCGTTCAAGGTCCGGGGCGGCATCAATCTCGTCAGCCGGCTTGCGCCGGAGGAGCGCCGCCGCGGCGTGATCACGGCGAGCACCGGCAACCACGGCCAATCGATCGCCTATGCCGCGAGCCTTTTCGGCGTCCCCGCGATCATCGGCGCGCCGGAGGGCGCGAATCCGCTCAAAGTCGCGGCGATGCGGGCGCTCGGCGCGGAAGTGGTGCTGCGCGGCCGCGACTTCGACGAGGCCCGGGAATGGGTCGAGCGCACGGCCGCCGCCGAGGGGTACCGGTACGTCCACTCCGCCAACGAGCCGCTCTTGATCGCGGGGGTCGGGACGCTGAGCCTGGAGGTCATGGAAGACCTGCCCGAGGTCGACGTCATTATCGCGCCGGTCGGCGCCGGCAGCGGGGCGTGCGGGCACTGCATCACGGCGAAGGCGCTGTCCTCGCGGGTGCGGGTGATCGGGGTGCAGGCGGAAGGCGCCCCGCCGGTGTATCGGACCCTCACCGAGGGCCGGATGGTCCACCTCGACCGCATGGAGACGTTCGCCGAGGGCATCGCCACCCGCGTGCCGTTCGCGCTGCCGGTGACGATCATGCGCCGGCTCCTCGACGAGATCGTCCTCGTCACGGACGAGGAATTGCGGCGCGCGATCCTCCTGCTCGGCGAGGCCGTCCGGCAGACGGCGGAAGGGGCGGGCGCCGCGGCGACCGCGGCGGCGCTGCGGCTCCGGGAGCGCCTGCGCGGCAAGACGGTCGTGCTGGTGCTGAGCGGAGGCAACATCCCGGTAGAGGTGCTCGGCGAGTTCTACGCGGACCGGTCACGCGTCGCGGCGGTGTCCGCGCTGCTGCGCGGCCCCGGGCCGGCCGCGATGGGGAGTGGAGACGCATGACGCATCGCGAGCGGATCGAGGCGGCGGTGGCCGGGACCCGGCCGGATCGGGTGCCCGCCGCGCTGTGGCGGCACTTCCCCGAGCACGACCAGAAGGCCGAGCGGCTCGTCGACGCCCACGTCGCGTTCTACCGCGCCTACGATCCGGATCTCTTGAAGGTGACCCCGGCCAGCGGCTATTACGGCGACGACTGGGGGTTGCGGGCGGGCTACAAGCCGAACCGTGAAGGGGTCCGGTCGATCAGCGACCGTCCGATCAAGAAGCCGCCGGACTGGGGGCGCCTCCGGCGCCTCGACACGAGTCACGGCGTCTACGGGCGCGAAACCCACGTCATCCGGCTGGTCGCCGAGGCGGTCGGACGCGACGTGCACGTGCTGGAAACCGTGTTCAGCCCGCTCAGCATCGCGCGCACGCTCGCGGGAGAACAGGCTGCGGTGCGGTACCTGCGCGAGGACGCCGACGCCCTCCACGAAGGCCTGGAGATCATCACGGACGTCCAGGCGGCGTTCATCCGCGAGATCCTGTCCGCGGGCGCCGATGGGGTGTTCTTCTCCACGCAGATGGCGACGACCGACCTGCTGACCCGTGAAGAGTATGAAGAATTCGGACGGCCCTACGATCTGCGCATGCTGGACGCGGCGGCCGGCTCGCTCGTCTTCCTGCACCTCCACGGGGTCAACGTGATGTTCGATCTGTTCGACGATTACCCGATTCAGATTTTGAACTGGCACGCGCGGGAGACGGCGCCCACGATCGCGGAAGCGCGGCGGCGGGCGACGGTGTGCCTGGCGGGCGGCCTCGACGCCTGGAACACGCTGGCCAAGGGCACGCCCGACGACGTGGCGGCGCAGGTCCGCGACGCGATCGCCCAAACCGGCGGACGCGGCCACATCGTCACCACGGGCTGCGTCATGCCCATCGACACGCCGGATGCCAACATCCGCGCCGCGCTCGCGGCGGCCCGCGAGACCGAGTCCCCGTCCTAGTCGCGGCGCGCGGGTATCTTCATATAATGAAGGCGGGGGTTGGGCGAGGAGCGGAGCGATGGGCGAGAACGTGACGCGGAAGATCCTCAAGGAACATCTCGTGGACGGCCGGATGACGGCGGGTGAGGAGATCGGCATCAAAATCGACGAGATCCTCATCCAGGACATCACGGGCACCGCCGCGATGATGCACTTCGAAGCCATGCAGCTGCACCGCGTCCGTTGCAAGGTGGCGTGCTGCTACGGCGACCACAACGTGCTTCAGGTGAGCGAGGAGAACACCGAGGACCACGTCTACCTCGCCTCGGCCGCGCGAAAGTACGGCATCTGGTGGGCGAAACCAGGCGCGGGGATCGGCCACCAAATCCAGCAGGAGCATTTCGCGGCCCCCGGCGACACGGCGCTCGGCGCGGACAGCCATACGCCGCACATCGGCGGGATGGGCGTCTACGCGATGGGCGCCGGCGGGCTGGACGTCGCCGTGGCGATGGGCGGCGGTCCATACTATCTCGGCATGCCGGCCGTGGTGCGGGTGCAGCTGACCGGCCGCCTCAGGCCGTGGTCGACCGCCAAAGACGTGATCCTCGAGATGCTGCGCCGGCTCACCGCAAGCGGCGGGTTCGGCAAGGTCTTCGAGTACAGCGGCCCCGGGGTCACGACGCTGAACGTCCAGCAGCGCATCACGATCTGCAACATGGGCGCGGAGCTCGGCGCGACGACCTCGATGTTCCCCTCCGACGCCGCGACGCGGGACTACCTCCGGACGATCGGCCGCGGAGACGCCTGGCGCGAGGTGCTGCCCGATCTGGACGCCGCGTACGACGAGTCGCTGGAAGTGGACCTCGGCGCGATCGAGCCGCTCGTCGCCATGCCGAGCAACCCCGACAA